>NZ_AUCT01000030.1 GCF_000429905.1 Desulfatibacillum aliphaticivorans DSM 15576
CAGGGAGCGGTTTTGCCTCTTGACACGTATTACCCATAACAGGTTGGGTAGAGCTTGCGAAACCCAACAAATTCCGGCGCGAAGCGGCATCCTATAAAGTCCCTTCCCCACTGGCGGGGGAAGGTCAGGATGGGGGGGATCGTCATTCCCGAGCGTCCCTGTCGGGAATCCAGCGTCCCTGACCATTAAAACAACAATGTTAACCACGGAAGACACGGAAAACACTGAAAACGACCCTTCCGTGGCTTCCGTGTTTTCCGTGGTTCATGCTTTGCGGGATGTATGCAAGCCTTTGCCTTTTGAAAAAAGAGTCCTTACGGACCCCGGCAGCATAAAACAAAGACGCTGCCGCGGCCACCCAACAAAGAAAGACAACGACGCTTGGTCCCCTCGTTCGCGAGGATGACGGAATTAATCGGCTGGAATGCCGCCTTTGGCCTGCCCATCTTCCTACCCAAATAAACGCCGCGAAGCGGCATCCTTATTTTGTAGGGACAGGTCCCTGTGCCTGTCCATTCCTTCCCCGCTGGCGGGGGAAGGTCAGGATGGGGGGGATCGTCATTCCCGAGCGTCCCTGTCGGGAATCCAGCGTCCCTGGCCTTTAAAACAACAATGTTAACCACGGAAGACACGGAAAACACAGAAAACGATCTTTCCGTGGCTTCCGTGTTTTCCGTGGTTTATGTTTTTTTGTTGTTCATGTTTTTCCGACTCGCTCCCATGTTGCACGTGGGAATGCATACCTCCGCCTCATCCTTCTCCGCATCGTCTTTAAAGGAATCGGAAAAAAACCGCTTCCCTGCGCGCGGGCGAAAACCGAAATTTTATGTTTCAGGCCCCTCTCAGGGGGCTTGCCAACCAATCCAACCGCCTCAAACATCTTACAAAATCAATATACCACAGAGTTTCTTTATTTCTTAAACACGTCCCCTGAAGTCGTGAAAGCCCCTCTGGACTTAGTCAATTAGTCAAAGACGTCCCCAAAAGTCACTCATCATCAACTGACCTGGCTGTATCAAGAATGCTGGTCCCAAGGTAGCGTTTGGAGGAGGTCAACTCATTTCTGGAGTTATACCCATAGATATTAAACGCAGGCTCGTCAGAGGCATTCCCGCTGTTGGTTACGCTGGTTCTCCTGCCGAGGGCGTCGTAGCCGTAACCGTATTGGCTGGCGGATTCGGCGACCCGGTCCATGGAGGCGGCGGTCAACCGGCCGTCGCAAGAAGTACGGGCGGCCCTGCCTAATGGGCCACGAAAAGGAGTTAATCCGAACAAGGCTTCGGATACCAAGGAATGAGAGATGGCGTGCCGCTTAAACAAGGTAAAGTCCCCGGAAAAATTGTATGGCGATCCAGGCAAAATTTCTCTTTATGAGTCACGCAAACAGTGCAATAGATCCGGCATTTTGTCAATGGCGGCCTGCCGCGCTTTCGCGCGTTCGGTTCATGGCGCCTTCGCGGGAGACGAATAAATACACCTCGCCCTAACACGAATCTTTTTTGACACCATGCATTGGCGGGCGTATATTTAAGAAATTGCAAGATACCATCAGGGATTAGGGGCCGTATTGGGAGCGCAAGGCTTTTTCGGGTCGACGCCGACCCTGTTCAGGACAGGCAAAAGGAGGTCTGAACCATGGCCAAAAAGAAGATGGAGACCGGCGGCAAAGCAAAGTCCGCCAAAAATGCGTCTGCAAAGAAAAGAGTGACTTTTTTTATGAGAGCTCCCGAGGCCAAAGAGGTTTCGGTCGCCGGAGATTTTAACGGCTGGGACGCCAAGAAGCATCCCATGAAGCTGGATAAAACCGGGTTGTGGAAAAAGATTGTCATGGTCGCCCCGGGCCGTTGCGAGTACAAATTTCTGGTGGACGGCGACTGGGCTCTGAACCCGGACACGGAAGAGACCTGCACCAACGAGTTCGGCACGGAAAATCATGTGCTGGAAGTCTGATCCCCGCTCACAGCCTTGGGATTGCATGAAAGCCGATAGTCAGCAACGGAGCTTGTGAATGACCGTCAAAAATGTTGTGCGAATTCTGATAGGCTTGTTGTTCGTCACTTTTGTGGTTCAAAATGCAGAGGTTGTGGAGGTGCGCTTTTTGTTCTGGGGCGCAGAGGCATCCCGGGCTCTGGTGCTGTGTTGCGTGTTCGCATTAGGGCTTATCGTTGGGTGGCTCCCGCTCCGAATCACAAAAAAGAAAGAGGGCGCCGGCAAAGACAAGGTGAAAGAACAGGCTGACGCCGAAAGCACCTGAGTCATAGGAGAGACGCCTATTTTATTTGACGCGGGGGATGAATGCAAGACAGCAGCGGGTTGATATACGCCTATTTGCTTGACGGCCAAGGCGGGGGCCGAAGCGTGGGATGGGAGGATATTCTGCGGTGGACGCCCGACCAGGGGATTTTGTGGCTCCATGTGGATTTTCGCGACCCGAACGCCATGGCGTGGCTGGATGAAAAAAGCGGCCTCAATCCCATTGTGGTGCAGGGGTTGATAGCGGATGAAACCCGGCCGCGTTGCGTGGGGCATGGAGAGGACCTCCTTATTATTCTGCGGGGAATCAACGCCAATCCGGGCTCCGACCCGGAAGACATGGTGGCCCTGAGGATGCTGCTGGAGCCCGGCAGGATTATATCCATGCGCCACAGAAGGGTCATGGCCGTCCAGGACGCGGCAACCGCTTTGGAGGAAGGAGACGGGCCTAAAAATCCCGGGGAATTTTTCACCTTTGTATGCAGCCGCATCACGGACCGCATGGGGGACGTGATCTACGAGATAGACGACCTGGCGGATCAGATGGAAGAGGCCGTCCTGGAGTCGGACGCCAGGGGCTTGCGGCCCCAGGTTTCCAGGATACGGAGGCAGGCCATCGCCCTCCGGCGGTACATCGCCCCGCAGCGGGACATTCTTTTAAGGCTGCAAAACGAAAAAAGCCCCATCCTTAATGAACTCCACAAAATGGAAATCCGGGAGGATGCGGAGCGCACGGCCCGTTTTGTGGAGGACATGGACGCGGCCAGGGACCGGGCCGCAGTCACCCAGGAGGAGTTGGGAAACCGCCTCGCCGAGGAAATGAATCGCGCCATGCTGATTTTATCCGTGGTGGCGGCCATATTTTTGCCGTTAGGGCTTTTGACCGGGCTTTTGGGCATAAACGTGGGCGGAATTCCCGGGGCGGATTACCGCTGGGCCTTTTTGATCGTATGCATTTTTCTGTTGTTTCTGGGCGGCGTCCTGCTTTTTGTTTTCAAACGCATGAGGTGGCTCTGAAAGCCCCTGAAAAATAGTGGAGCAACCAACTATGGATCAATGGCTGGATGCAAACTTCTGGCAGACGATAATTCAGAAAACGGGATTATGGTTCATAACCTCCGTCCCGTCTATTTTGTTCATTCTGATCCTGGCCGTCATCGCCCTGAAAAGTTTCGGCTTCGGCATGAAACGGGTCAAGGTGTTCATGGCGGAGAGAATGAAATCCAGCGGGCGTATTGATTCCGACGAGGCGGACCGCAGGCTGGAAACCCTGACGCGGGTTCTCACCACCCTGGTGAAAATCGTCCTCTGGACCATGGTGGGCATGCTGATCCTGAAGAAGATCGGGGTGGACATAGCCCCCCTGATAGCGGGCGCCGGCATCGCCGGCCTGGCGGTGGGGTTCGGGGCGCAGGAATTGGTGAGGGACGTCATCTCCGGCTTTTTCATCCTGCTGGAAAACCATATCCGAACAGGCGACGTGGCCTCCATAAACGGCGCCACGGGCGTGGTGGAGAATATCGGCTTGAGGACCACCTCCCTGAGAGACCCCCAAGGCGTCATCCATATGTTTCAGAACGGGAAGATCAACTCCATGTCCAACCTCACAAAGGGTTGGTCCGCCGCCGTCTTTGACATTGGCGTGGCGTACAAGGAGGACACGGACTCCGTTTCCGCCATCATGGAGGAAATCGCCGGGGACCTGGCCGCGGACCCCGAAATCTCCCCCCTGCTCCTGGAGCCTTTCGAATTGCTGGGCGTGGACGCCTTCGGGGACAGCGCCGTAGTCATCAAGGCCCGCCTCAAGACCAAACCCCTGAAGCAGTGGGTGGTGAAAAGGGAATATTTGCGCCGCCTGAAAAAGGCGTTTGACCAAAAAGGCGTGGAGATCCCCTTTCCCCACCAGACCCTATACTGGGGCTCCGCAAGTCCGCCCGTGGCGGTCGACCAGGTTGTTTCCACGGAAAATTTGGAATCAAAGGATTATCAGAAAGTCAAGTAAATGGAATTCTTTACGGACCTGCCTCTCATTGTCCAGGGAGCGCTTATTTTTTGCCTGCGCATTGTGGACGTGTCATTGGGCACCATACGAACCATCATGATCGTCCAGGGCAAAACCTGGATTTCCTTTTGCCTGGGCTTTTTTGAGGTCTTTATCTGGCTGTCCGTCATATCCACGGTCGTGCCCCTCATCAAGGACCGGCCGGGCCTGATTTTCTTTTACGCCCTGGGCTTCGCCTCCGGCAATTTCGCGGGAATCAAGTTGGAGCGGTGGATGGCGGCCGGGCACATGATACTGCGGGCCATTTCCATAAAAAACGGAAGGGAAATGGCCTCACTGATTCGGGGGCGAGGCTACGAGGTCACCACCTTTGCGGGGGAGGGCCTGGAAGGCCCGGTCATGCAGTTGTTCATTGTCTGCAGGCGCAGGGACGTGGGGGCCATCATCGCCATGATCAAGTCGGTCGATCCGGAGGCTTTTTATATCACGGAAAGGGCCGGAAGCGTCAGCAAGGTGATCAGGCCGTTCATGGCGCCGCCCACCGGCTGGAGAGCGGTTTTGAAAAAAAAGTAAGGGCGGGAGCCGTTCCGGTTATCTTTCTTCCAGCGGTCAGGGGCCGTGAGACCCATCGGCCGAAGGGGTGACATGTTTATCCTGGGTATGGCGGGCGGATTGGCATTGCTTATCCTAGGGGCGGAGATCCTGGTTCGCGGAGGCTCGGCCCTGGCCCGGCGCTTTAATATCTCCGAACTGGTGGTGGGGCTGACCATCGTGGCTTTCGGCACCTCGGGCCCTGAGTTGATCGTGAGCGTGGTTTCGGCCGTTCAAGGCAGCACGGCCCTGGCCGTCTCCAACGTGCTTGGCAGCAACCTGTTCAACATTCTTGTCATCTTGGGGGCATCCTCCCTAATCACTCCATTGGAGGTGGATAAGAACACCGTCTGGAAAGGCATTCCCTTTTTACTGCTCACCTGCGCCGCGGTTTTTCTCCTGGCCGAACCCGCGGCCGGATGCCCTGACACGATCGGCGCTCTCACCCGCTTTGACGGATATGTCCTGCTGTGCTTCTTCGCTATCTTTCTGTATTATACCTTTTCCATCGCCAAATCTTCCGGGGAGCTCCAGGAGACCGGGAAAAGCCCTCCGGAGAAAATGTCCGGGCTCCTCATGTCCGGATTCATCGCCGGCGGCATGGTGCTTCTCATCCTGGGCGGACGGATTTTTGTGGCGTCCGCTGTGGTCTTGGCCAAAAAGCTGGGCATGAGCGAGTCTCTGGTGGGCCTGACCGTCGTGGCGGCAGGGACGTCCCTGCCGGAACTGGCGTCATCCCTGATGGCCGCCTACCGGGGCAGGATCGGCATGGCCGTGGGCAATGTGGTGGGATCCAATATCTTCAATGTGTTTCTCGTATTGGGCGTCAGCGCGGCCATACGCCCCGCCCCCCTCAGCCCGGGGGATTTTCTGGACAACGCGGCCGTAGCCCTGGCCAGCCTGGCTCTTTTCCTGTTTATGTTCACCGGGAAAAAAAGAAGCATTGACCGGTGGGAGGGAGCTGTCTTTGTCTTTGCATTCGCAGCGTACTTATGGTTTAAAATAACCTCATCCTAAGGCCGTCGGATGCAACAGGTTGGCCTTCCGCTGTTTTTTGCGGAATCAGGAAGTGAAAATTAATTTGGGTTATTATGCGTTTATGCACTTTTTATGGTTTAGGAAGAAAGCCTCTTGTCCCGAGTGAAAAAACATAGAATCATATTCAATGCGCTTCTTTTTTTTATACTCATAGTACTGAGCGGAGCGGCTTTCGCCATGGGGATCGCCGATACGACCGGGGCGCCGGCCCAGGCTTCGCAATCCGACGCGGCGCTTTTGGTCCTTTACGTGCTTTTGGCCCTGGTGTTTTCCTTTATGTGCTCCGTGGCCGAGGCCGTGCTATTAAGTGTAACGCCTTCCTTTATCGCCGGAATGGAGAAAAAAGC
Source organism: Desulfatibacillum aliphaticivorans DSM 15576 (assembly GCF_000429905.1). Taxonomy (NCBI): domain Bacteria; kingdom Pseudomonadati; phylum Thermodesulfobacteriota; class Desulfobacteria; order Desulfobacterales; family Desulfatibacillaceae; genus Desulfatibacillum; species Desulfatibacillum aliphaticivorans. The sequence continues at coordinate 6,232 of NZ_AUCT01000030.1, forward strand.
CCCCAAAAAGGCAGCCTTGCTGAAAAAGCTCAAGCAGGACGACGTGGACCGGTCCCTGGCCGCTATCCTGACGCTGAACACCATCGCCCACACGGTGGGCGCCATCGGCTCGGGCGCCAAGGCCACGGCCGTTTTCGGCAGTGCGTGGTTCGGGGTGTTTTCCGCGGTCATGACCCTGATGATCCTGTTTTTCTCCGAGATCATTCCCAAAACCCTGGGGGCCGTTTACTGGCGCAGCCTGTCCGGCCTTACGGCCAAATTCGTCCGCGCCTTGATCTTCTGTTTGTATCCCCTGATCCTCATTTCCGAGCAGTTGACCAAGGTCATCGCCCGGAATGCTGACATCCACGTGTTCAGCCGGGAGGAGTTCATCGCCATGGCCGGGGTTGGGGCGGAATCCGGGCACATCAACGAGCGGGAGTCCCGGATCATCCGCAACTTGTTTCGCCTGGAGTTCCTGAAGGCTGAGGACATCATGACTCCCCGCATGGTCATATCCGCCCTGCCCAACAGATTGACCATAGCCCAGGCCCTGGAACGTTGCGGGGACGCGCCTTTTTCCCGCCTGCCCGTCTATGGGGAAAACGTGGACGACATCACCGGCTTCGTCCTCAAGGACGACCTGCTGCTGGCCATGGCCAAAGGCCAGGTGGACGTCTCCCTGGAAAGTCTGAAGCGGGAGATGCCTGTCGTCGCCAAGGACGCGCCCATCTCCGGCTTGCTGGAATTGTTTTTGGATAAGCGCCAGCACATTGCTTTGGTGGCCGGAACCTACGGCGGAACCAAAGGCCTTGTCACCCTGGAGGACGTGGTGGAAACCCTGTTGGGTATGGAAATCATGGACGAAATGGACGAGGTCAAGGACATGCAGGCCCTTGCCCGCAAGCAGTGGAGCAAACGGGCCAAAGCCATGGGCCTGGACGTGGACGCAGCCGGCAAGGATTCAAACAACATGGATGCAAACCAGCCATCCTGCAACCTGAAAACATAGAGAGCCGGCAGGGAGCAAGCTGAGCCCGAGCCATGTTGACGGAAGGTTGGCCGGCATGCTGAACTCAGCACTCGTCATCGCCGTCTTCGGGATAGAGCTTTTCCATGCACTCCGGGCAAATGCTGTGGCTCAAATCAACGTCCGCTTTCTCGATAAGGTATTCTTCCAGCTTGTCCCAAACCTGCTTTTCGTTGCGAATCTTATGGCAGTGCATGCAAATGGGAATGACGCCCTGCAACGTTTTAACGTGATCCAGGGCGTGTTGCAATTCTGCATTCTTCTTGTGAAGGTCCCGAGTCAAATTTCCCAATTCCTGGTTTAAAGCAACCATTTCCGTACGAAGCATCTCCAGTTCTTGTATATCGGGACGCCCAAAGGCCAGCACCAGGTTTCCCAGACGCTTGAACACGAACAGGTAACTTTTGGGATGGCCTGAGACTGTTTGGAGGCTCAACAAGTTTTCTTTCGCGCGGGAATGGGCGATTTTTTGAAAGTCGAAAACCTCCTGAAAATCAATGAGAATATCCTGAAAAGGCGTTCCCGCGGTCAGGTCGCCGCAAATTTGACAGGCGTAGTTGTTCATTGACAAGACGCGGCCTTGCCCATCCAGCCGAAAAAAGAGAACCGGCGCAGGGCCGTTCAGGTATTCGTGAAAGGCGCTGAAATTCATTGGGCCTCAAGCAACGACAAAACGACTGGATTGCAGCATGTCCTCCAACTCCGGTAATGAGTGGATGCACATGGTGTTGGGGTATTTGTTGATGCTGTCAAGGTTTTCTATGGCGAGCACTCGGCCGCCCACGGCGATGTCCAGGGATGCGAACTCGGCCTTTAACGCCTCTATCTCTAGTATCAGATTGGGGAAGTTAAAATACGCACTGCACGACAACCCCACCAGGTCGGGTTTCACCCTGTCCACAAAGTGGAGCAAATCATCTATGGGAGTATCGGCGCCCAGGAAGTAGACGCTCCATCCGTGTAGTTCGAAAACGTCCGACGCCATTTTCGCCCCCACTCGATGCGGTTCGTTGGGAACGCAGGAAACAACAGCGCTTTTTCCGTTTTTTTCCTTCCCGAACAAAGCGGGATAGACCAGATTCATCAAGCCTTCGGTAATGGCGGTGACCAAATGCTCCCTGGCGACCGATATTTTGTTCCTCTCCCAAAGACGCCCGGTTTCGTAAAGGCTTTCCTGGAACAGGCCTGAATAAAGGTCCTTGATTGCAATCTCCTGGTCCAGCAACTCTTGCACTACGCGTGCGCACTGGGCGCGGCGGCCGCCCAGGAGATGATCCAGGTAATTGTTGTAGACATTTTCCGATATCATCGGTCCGTTCCTTTATTGAATTAAGATGGATTTATTTGCGGATATATTATGCATTAATTGTGCCTAAATCTTTCCGGCAAAGGCGTGCCATTTCCGCCGGTCTCATCCGTGAGTGCGACAAAAACAGGTATATTGACGATCAGCCAATTATAAAATGGAGAGATGGCGTTAAATTCTTCCCTTGTCAACGATTGTTCAAGCAAATCAAGCCAAATATTTAAATTCGCAGCCCAATAGGTTGTCTGAAAACCGTGCGCCCGGTAGGCGCGGAAAACCCAAAGAACCGTTTCCACCAAAACATTGGGGTCATAATTCAAAAACATGGACTCCATGAATCTGGCGAAATTGCGGTTATTGTCCTCGGCCATTTGGCGATTACCCTTTCCCGTCAATTTTTCCAGATCAGGCCGTTCCCCCATAAGCTGGTTCCCTTGAGCGGCAAATTGATCGCGCTTTTGTGAAAAAGCCCGGGCAATATCTTTGGAAGGTTGAATAAGTTCCCCGGCCGTCTTCATGATTTGTTCCTTCATGGCGTTCTCCTTGGATTTTAGCATCCCCTCTGTTTGTTTATCCTTTTCCGGGCATCGCATGGAGATGAACATCTAACAGCGAAATCAGCATTCATCATCATCAATATCAGGGTATAGCCTTTCAAGGCACTCAGGGCAGATGCTATGGCTTAATTCTGCATAAGTGTGTTCGGTCAAATATTTTTCAAGTCGATCCCAAATCTGTTTTTCATCACGAATCTTGTGGCAGTGCATGCAAATAGGAATAATGCCTTGCAGGGTCTTTACATGATCCAGGGCGTTCTGCAATTCAGCATTTTTTTTATGAAGCGTCCGGCTAAGATTTCCCAACTCCTGATTCAATGACATAACCTCTGTCTTCAATAGCTCCATTTCATCAAAATCCTTACGGCCAAAAACCAGAATATCATCCTCGGCGGGCGTAAATTTCAATAAATATGTCTCGGGGCCGCCCTGGACGGTTTGAATACTAAACGGTTTTTCACACTCAGAGCCCTTTGCAATCTCCCGGATATTAAAAATGTTTTGAAAATCCAGGATAATGTTTTGAAATGGTTCCCCCATGACATGTTCGCCACAGATTTGACAGGCGCATTGATTCATTGACAGGATGCGGCCTTCCGAATCCAGCCTGAAAAAAAGAAGCGTCCCGCTGCTGTTGATGTAGTCATAAAAGGCCTTGAGTTTCATAGCCGCCCTATACCTCATTTAACTCGTTGCATTATTTATATTTTTTCTAGTTCCGCCAAGGAAAACACACAAAAAGTGTTGGCATATTTTTTGATTTTATCCGCCCCGCCCCAGTTAAGACCTTGCCCGCCTACGGCGATATCAAGACTGCCGAACTCCGCCTTTACGGCCTCAATACCTTGTATCAGTGAAGGCATGTTAAAGTAGACGCTTAACGACATGCCCACAAGATCAGGCTTCACCTCGTCTATGAAAGCAAGCATATGATCCAAAGGAGTGTTTGCCCCTAAAAAATAGGAACTCCATCCATGGGTCTCAAGTATGTCTGCGGCCATTTTGCCGCCGATTTGGTGGAACTCGTTGGCGGTGCATGAGATCACGGCTTTTTTATCGTTTTTTTCTTCATGAAATAAGCGAGGATAGACCAAATTCAGAAGGTTTTCCGTAATGGCGGTGACCAGATGCTCCCTGGCGACGGAAATTTTGTTGGTTTCCCAAAGGCGTCCTGTTTCATAAAGGCTTTTCTGAAACAAATCGACATATAGCTCTTTAATATCGATTCTTTGATCAAGCAGGCCTTGCACGATGCGAGTGCATTCGATCCGCCGGCCGCCCAGGAGATGATTGAAATACTCGTTGTATAAATCTTCCGTTATCATGATCCGCTCCTTTTTTGAGAAAGGGAGATTTTCAAAAGGAACTTTTATGCATCAATTGTGCCGGAGGATCTAAAACAACAAATCCCCCGCCTCCTCAAGAAAGGAAACGGGGGATTGATTATACAACGAATAAAAACCTTTTAGTTGGCCTTTTCCAGGATGTGAATGCACATGGCCGCTTCCTCCACGCCGATGTTGCCGCCGCCGTTTTCGGCCAGGCCTAGGCGCGCCCCTTCAACCTGCCGCTGGCCCGCTTCTCCCCGAAGCTGGATGCCCAGTTCGTAAATCTGGGCCAGGCCCGAGGCGCCGATGGGATGGCCGCGGCATTCCAAACCGCCCGAGGTGTTCACGGGCTGCTTGCCTCCCAGGCGGGTGGCGCCGGTTTCGGCCCAGGGGCCTCCTTCGCCCATGGGGCAGAATCCCATGGCTTCGGTCTGGTGCAGTTCGCCGTAGGTGGTGGCGTCATGCAATTCGGCAAGGCTGATGTCCCGGGGGCCGACTCCCGCCTTATCGTAAGCGATCTTGACCAGCCGCTCGCCGATGTCCTCGCCGTCCAGATCCCGATCCCGCCCGGTTCCCAGAATGGAGGCCAGAATCTTCACGGGCCTGGGGTCTTTCAGTTTTTTCAAATAGCTTTCCGAGCACACGATGGCCGCCGCCGCGCCGTCGCCCACGGGCGCGCACATGGCGCGGGTCAGGGGATAGGCCACCTTTTTGTCAGCCAGAACCTCTTCGGGCGTCATCACGGACTGATATTGAGCCAAAGGGTTCAGGGACCCATGAAAATGGTTCTTGGAGCAAATGAGCGCCAATTGCTCCTGGGTGGAGCCGAAAGTCTGCATGTGCCACCGGCATCCCATGGCGTAGGCGTCCATAAAGATGCTGCGGCCTTCGCCGGGTGCGCCGTCCTGGTCCGCCTGGCCGGAGCTCAGGCGCTTGCCCATTTCCTCAAAGAGCTTGATGGAATCCTCGATCCGCTCCAGGTCCATGCACGAGGCGTAGGCGCCCAGGGCGAATCCCTTGTTTTCGTGGGTGATTTTTTCCGATCCCAAGGCCAGGGCCACGTCGTGGGCGCCGGACTTGACGCCCATGACCGCCAGATTCAAAGCCGTGGACGCGCCCGCGCAGGCGTTTTCCACGTTGGTTACGGGGATGCAGCCAATGCCCATGGAGCGCAGAATGCACTGGCCCCGGATGGAATGCTGGTTGGTGTACATTCCCCAAAAGGTGTTGGAGAAGTACGCTGCGGTCAGGTCTTCCTTGGTAATGCCTGCGTCGGCCAGGGCCAGGTTGGTCGCCTCCTGGGCCATGTCGCGGACGGTCCGGTCCGGGTATTTTTGAAACCGGATCATCCCAAGGCCGATGATGTAAACGTTTTCCATAAAAAAAGTCTCCCTCCTATTCGATCCAATCTACCATGGGCGAGTCCCTTTTGACCGCTGCGTCTATCTTGCCTTTGGGGTATCCCAGGGCGATGGAGGTCACAGGCTCCCATGGGGGCGTTACGCCCAGTTTTCTTTTGAATGATTTCATGTGCGGGTAGTGCAAGGGCTTGATGGACAGGCTGATGTAGCACGTGCCCAGGCCCAGGGAATGAGCCGCCAGGACCATGTTCTGGGCGCAGATGCCCAGGTCCAGATCCGGATTGCTGATGCCGTGGGTGTTTTTCAAAAGCATGATCATGGCCGGACAGTCCCAGTAAATGGCGTCGTCCCAGCGCTCGGCCTTTTCCACGGCGGTGTAAGGCCGGGGGTCCATTTCATTGACCATCACCTGACTGAGAGCGGTGAACAAAGCGGTTTTCCACGCGGGCTTTTTACCGTCCTTGTTGTGGTACAGGTTCTTGAAGAACTTGAGGGTCTTCATGGCCTCGCGTTCTATGGTCTTGATGGCGTTTTTGTTGGTGATCACAATGAATTTGTAGGGCTGGCAGTTTCCGGCGGAGGGCGCAAAACGCCCGGCTTCCAAAACGCGCTTGATCAACTCCTTGGGCACCGGCTTTTTCTTGAACAGGCGGTTGGAGCGGCGTTCATAGATGGTGCGCTCCACCGGGGTCAGATCTTCGCAAAAATCCTCGTAAGGTCTTGTTCCGTCCAGGCCCAAGGGGTCGGGATAGGCCATGGCGCCTTGTAGCTGGGTTTTGAAGGGCCCTAGCTCCACCTTGTAGGGGCCGTCCATTTGCATGGCGCCCGTGGGGCAGACGGCCACGCAGTTCCAGCAATTCAGGCAGGCCTGCTCCATGCCGCCGTAGCCGATGGGTACGGGATAGCCTTCTTCGTCCAGGTCCAGGCCGAAAGTTGGGCATGCTTCGTAGCAGCGTTTGCATCGGCTGCATAATTCCTTATCCACCTTGCGATCGGGAAAGGTGGAGTCCGGCAGGTAGGCTTGCTTCCAATTGTCAAACATTGCTCTTCTCCCTTAAATCAAAACACCGCCGTCACGTTTTCCGCGTCGGGGGCGAAATTATCCTTCAACACCCGGTCCAGGGCCTTTTCGCTGATGGTCTTGGGAATTTCGTCCACCAACTGAAAATAGGACGGCACGGCGTTTTTCTCCAGCTTTTCCAGGCACAGGGCTTTGACGGCTTCCACGTCCACCCGGCCTCCCTCAAACGGGGCGACGGCCGCCACCAGATCGGACTCTCCGGGCGCTCCCGTGGAGGCGGGAATGCCGTACACGCAGACTTCGGATACGGACTCGTGCTCGCCGATGATGCGCTCCACGTAGTCGGGCTGAATAAAATCGCCCTGCCTGCGAAGCCCGCCGCCCTTGCGGAAGTCAAAATAAAAGTTGCCGTCCTTGTCCGTGTGGCAGATGTCCCCGCTTCTAAGCCAGCCGCCCCGGGTTTTTTCCGCCGAGGCTTCCTTTTTTCCGTAATACTCCACGGTGGTTTCGCCGCTTTTCATCCTGGAAACCAACTCGCCCAGGTGGCCGGGAGGAACTTCCTCGTCGTTTTCGTCCACCACTTTCATTTCGATGAGGGCTTCGGGCGGTTTGCCGAAAGAGCCGATGGCGCCGGTCCCGGGAGGCTGATGGGCCAGGCCGCCTTCCACAGCGCCGTACCATTCGTGGATCTTGACGTTAAACCGTTTTTCAAAGGCCTCCCAAATAGCCAGGGGCGTGCCCGCGCTGATCACCCGGACCACGGGGTTGTCGCCGTCGTTTTCCTTGGGAGGTTCGTTGTAAATGCCGGCCATCATGCCGCCCAAGAGCGAATAGGACGTGCACCCGTATTTGCGGCAGATGTCCCACAGCTTGCTTTTGGTGAAGCGTTCGGAAACCACGGCGGGTATGCCCTTGGATAGGCTTGGGATGACCGTGACCGATTGGGCGTTGCCATGGGTCATGGACAGGCCGGTGTAAAGGACGTCCGAGTCGTCGTATTGCCAGATGATCTGTCCCAACAGGGAGTAGATCATGTACCTGTCGGCCTTCAAAACCACGCCCTTGGGATCGCCCGTGGTGCCCGAGGTGTGGATGATCTGGGCGGGCGCGGCGAAATCCAAAGGCGGCAGGTCGTCTGGCAGGTCCGGGCTTTGGGATTCCAGAACCTCGTTAAGGGCCGGGTAGTCGTCCATGGGCGCTACGCCGTGGTGGTTCTTGTACAAGACTCCGATCACAGGCGCGCCTTTGATGTCGCTCTCCACCTCCCGAATGGAGCCCACCAGGTTATCCTCCACGATCACGCCTTTGCACTTGGTGTTGTTGATCTGAAAGGACAGTTTGCGGCCTACGGACCTGGGGTCCACGGGCACGGCCACCGCCCCGATGGACAAGGCGCCGAACAAGGCGTAAAGGAACTCCGCATGGTTCCGCATGATGAGGGCGAAGGCGTCGCCCTTGCCTATTCCTGCGCTTTTCAGGGCGCGGGACATGCGGTTGACGTTGTCGAATAGAGCGCCGTAGGAGATGACTTCATCGCTGCCGTCGTCCCGGACGAAAATGTAGGCGGTTTTATCCGGGTCGATGTCCTTGGCGCCCACCAGTTGATAAATGGGCAGACTTTCCAAATTGCCTGGCATAATTTCCCCCTTATTTAACTTGCGTGAATAGATGACTCCTTAAAAATGGTGCGCCGCCGTGATCATCAGGGTGTCGTTGGCGCCGTCCTCGATCAAAGAGGCCCGGGCGTCCCTGAAAATCTTTTCAATGGGATACTCCTTGCTCAAGCCGACGCCGCCGAAAATCTGCACCGCGTCGTTGGCCACTTCCAAAGCGGTCTGAGTGCAAAAGACCTTGGAGGCGATGGAGTACTCGGTCAAAGGCGGCGAATTGTTCAGGTTGTACACAAAGGCGGCCCGGGACAAGGCGCGGGCCGCTTCCACCTTCATGAACATGGAAAACAGCTTGTGCTTGATCATCTGGTGCTGAAAAATGGGCTTGCCTCCCTGGATGCGCTTTTTGGAGTAATCCAAAGCCAGGTCGAAAGCCGACCTTGCCACGCCCGTAAAGATGGCGCCCATGGACGCGTTGGCCGTGGCCAGGGTAAGATCCAGAATGCCGTCGTAGGCTTCCTGGTCCACCATCATATAATCCCTGGGAATGCGCACATTATCGAAATACAATTCCCCCTGGTTCAGGTCGCGCTGGCCCATTTTGTCCAGGGGCTTGCCTTTTCGGACGCCGGGCAGGTCCGTGGGAATCACGCAGATGCCGCCGCCGGCCATGCCCATGGAAGGCTCGATGGTCAAAAAGCACAGGCAGTGGGTTGCCACGGTTCCGTTGGAGACCCAGGCGGATTTCTGGCCGGAAATCACCCATTCGTCGCCGTCCAGACGGGCCTTGACGTCGCAGGAGATGTCCGGATTGGAAAACATTTCCGTGCCCGGAGACAGGGTGTCTGTGCCGTGCTCGGGCTCGGTGATGCCCCAGCATCCGATAAAGGAGGCGTCGTCGCATTCGCAGAACGGCAGTATGACGTCGTCGATGAGTTTGTCCGTAGGAACCATGGAGCTGAAAAACGCCGGGAAGCATCCCACGCACAGGCCGATGGCCATGCCGCCCGCGCCCCAGCCAAGCTCCTCCAGGACGATATGCACGTCCAGGGGATCCAGGCCCATGCCGCCCCAGGTGTCCGGGATGAAAATGGAGTGATAGCCCAGCTCGTAGCCTTTTTTCATGACGTTCCAATAAACCGGGCTTTTGATGACTTCCTCGGGATCGGCCAACTGGTCCAGTTCAATGGACGCAGGCCGCATTACTTCCTTGGCGAATTTGTGAGTCTCCCGTTTCAGGGCGATCTGTTCTTCCGTGAGGTCAATGTTGAGTTCGTTGTAAGTCATCCAGGGCTCCTTGGATTAGAGGGGAAGGTTGTTGGCCTTGGCGATTTCGGGATAGGCTTCGTGGGCGGGCTTGAGCAGGGGCAGGAGCTTGAGCACCTTGGGCAGAGGCCCCTTGGTTTTGACCTTTCTCTTGGCGATGGCCACGGGCAAGGAAATGTTTTTCAGCCAAAAATGATGGCAGGTGTCGCCGGAGAGCTCCATGGTGACGTCCGGCTTGAGGTCGGCCTTGCCGCAAATGACGCCCTGGCTTTTTGGATCCAGCCAAATCTGGCCGTTTGGCTCGGAAATATTGAACAAAATGGTGATATTGGCTTTCAAGGCCTTTTCAAAAACTTCCTCGTCGTTCATCAAACCGGTAAACAGCCCCCCCAGGACTTCGTACATTTTTTCCGTACTTTCAAATACTGGCATGTCTCCTCCTTTTGTTTATCCGGCTCGGCAAGGTTGAGATCCCTCCAAACCGATGTGCAGGGTTATGTATGATTGGCAATTATATAAGGGGCCATAAGCCCCCGGATGGCGTTATGATACGACTCCAAAGCCCAGTCCCGGCTGTGGTCCTTCCTGGCCAAAAACCATCTTGTGGCTATCCCCTGGTACACGGCGGATATGGCCCGGGCCATGGGTTCGGGCTTGAGCGGCGAAAATAGGCCGGCCTCCACGCCCTCCCGGATAATCCGGGACAAAAGATCCACCCATTTGTCCACCCAGTCGCTGAACAGCACGCGATACTCGGGATCGCGCCCGGCCACGGACATGCAGTCAAACAGGAGAGGGTATCCCCACACCACGTCCGGATCGGCGGCGGCGAACAGGCTTTCAAAACCCAGGAGCTTGTCCAGGGGATCTTCTATCTCTGCGGCCTCGCGCTCCACCCTTTCAAAAATCATGCGGTAAAACTCGGTGAATGCCTCCTGAAAAAGCTCCCGCTTGGTTTTAAAATAATGGGCGAGCCCGCCCTTGGACATATTGGCCGCCTGGGCGATTTCCGCCATGGTGGCCTTGGCGTACCCTTTGTTGGATATGGTGAGCAGCGCGGCGTCTATGATCTGCTTGCGGCGGATTTCTTCCAATTCGGGAATTGGGGGCATGTGCGCTCCGTATGGGCTTGGAATGTTTGTTTCGGTTTGGAGAATCCCCTTGCGCCCGGTGTGAAAACAAGGCGTGAATATGAGCGTTTCGGGGTTTGGCGGTCTCGACCGGCCGGCCGTCCTGTTTACCGGACGCCTGGTCGGTCGCGGAGCCAAAAAAAAAGAACAATGGCGTTGTTCGTTTAAAAACAAACCACAGTATCTATTCAATGTCAATAAAAAATGTCCGGGCGATCAAATTTTATATTGACGGAGCACTGACGCCCATGTCCGGAGAGAGGGTTTTCATGAAGCATTGCCTGAGCCGCCGGAACCTTTTTGGCTCCATGCCTTCCCTTGGCGGGCAACATTCTTCCTTGGATAAAAAAAACAGATGCAGCGTCACAACCCTCAGGGCGCCATAATAACCTGGACGCCCCCCCCAACCAGGGCGGTCGGGAAAAGCGGACCGCCCCGGCAAGGATGATGAACTTACTAAGTGCGTGCAACCTACGGCAGCCAGGAATAGGCGCCGTAGGGGTATACATAATCGATGGTCAGGGCGTTTCCGTCGTAGGCTCTCAGGAATATCAACGCATAGAACCCTTCCTGGGTTCTGACAAACTGAATCCGTTTCCCCGCGTCATTATGCACATTCCATGCGATGGTGTACGGAATGCACTCATCAAAAACTTCCTTGGAAACGCACATGGCCTCAAAATCCTCTTGGGACAGCAAATAGTGGCATTCCATGCCGCCGCCGGAAACGAGGCCGAAGAGATTGCATTCCACAAAGGGGTTGTCATTCTGCACCAGAAGGTCAGCCTGGCTGGCGGGATTTACTTCGCCTGTTGAAAAATCCAGGCTTTGGTCGTCAAGCAAAGCGACGGTTCGAATGGGCTCCGGCCTGTCCACGCCCGCCTCGTGATTCATGACAATCAGGGCGTCGGCCAGCCCAAGGCTTCCGTCCCCGTCGCAGTCGCTAAGGGGACCGGGGGTGTATGCTTTGGACGTCCTGGTTGCTATTTGCATGGCTGCGGCCGCATCAGACACGCCCACGGAGCCGTCGCCGTTAACGTCCCCCCATTGGCCGGCGACCAGGGTGATTTTCAAGGCGCCTGCGCCGTTATCCAGTGTATTCGTTCCGCCGGGCATGGAAAACAGGGCGTAGCCCGGCCCCGTGGTCCATGCGCCATGGGCGTCGGGGGCGCTTTTCATAAATTCCGGATGATCGAGAGAGGATGTGCTGAAACACCTTCCGTCTTCCTCGGCGAAGTGAGCGCGTGCAATTTCATCAGTAAAGGCGTCCAGATAGAAGCGGGGCGCCTCCCCCCAGACAATGAGAATGGCGGTGTAGGCTTTGTCCACGGCCATGGTTTGGGTGGATTTTCCCTTGCCCAACAAGGTCCATCCGTCGCCCCACGGGACTGCGTCCACCCCGCCTTCCGTGCATTCAGCCGTGCTCCAGGTTGTGCTGCCGTACACCCGGTAGACCTCGCCGTCGGTCCAGATATCGTTTTCGTCCAACAGGTCGTCCAGATTAATGACAATGCCGGAAACCGTTCCGTCCTGGGTTACGATGGTCTGGCTCAGGGAGTCGCCTTGGATGTCCCCGATATTTTTTACGCCGGTTCCGTCCGAATCGTAAATCGCATAAAGATACACGTCCTGGCCGACGGGCAGGCCTTCCAGGGTGTAAGCTCCGGCGCCGTCCACATAGGCGCTGGCGAGAAGCGCGGCGGTGGAAAGGTCGTCGCCGGAATAGGCGTAAATGTATATCCTGCCTTCAGCGGATTTTCTTGCGCAATCGTCGCACGTAATTTCCCCTGTAATAACGCCGTTGGCATCCACGCGGACGTGCGTGTTGTTATCGTCCGAATAGATAGCCGCCCGCAGCGTGGAACCGCTGACGCCTCCGGAGATATTGTCCAAAACTGCCAGCGGCGCCCGGAATTCAATGAACGAGTCTCCGGCGGCGGCCTCATAAGGTCCGGTCCCGAGGTAACCGAAATACCGGGAGCAATAGGCGCGCCATGCAATCACTCCCGCGTCATTGTTACGGTCCGCATACAAGCAGGCGGAAACATTTGTGACCGGGTTGATGAAGGCAAGCCTGTAATTGTACCCGATGGGACTTCCGTCATAGGTGGTCATGGCGGCGCACAAATTCCCGGCGCCGTCATAGGCAAGGTAGACGTCTTTCAGGTCCGTCCCGGCGGGGCTGTTTCCATCTCCCGAGGGGTCCGTAAAGACCAACGCGTCCTGGGTCCAATCGCCGGGGTCTCCGTCAATGACAATGGGCAGGGTTGGAATGGTGAAGTCTCCTCCCGGCTGGAGTTCCAGCAGATTGGTCAAGTCTTCATTGGTGAGCATGTCGCGCAGGATGCCGTTTAAAACCGGGTCTCCGCCAAAACTGCCTCCAATCAAATCATTGCTGGAATCCCATTTGGGAAGCGAATCCCGAATGTCGAGGGGATCCTTGCCCGTGTTTCCGAATAGCCTGTTCAGGTCAAAAGTCCGGGTTTCGGAGTCTTGGGAAACGCGGGTCCCCTGGATGACTCCCTGACAGGGCAGCCATTCGCCGCCGCCAAAGGTGTAGGTTCCGGTAAAACTGTCGGCGGCGACGCTTGTCGCTGCAATTTCCACATAGGGAATTGAGTCGCCGTTGGTCATGATGGGATCAGCGCCGTTCGGGTCAAAGTGATATACGTCGTCATGATGCCAGTGGAGGAACATAAAGGGTCTTGTAAAGTTGCCTTCGGGGCTGATCCCTTTGCTCCAGGCAAGCATATACTCGGTCGTACAGGACTTGGTATCGACGGCGACATGATATACAACTCCCGCCTCGGCCGTGAAGCTCACCACGGATTCTTCCCACCAGGGATTGTCGCTGGAGACGATTTCCGTCAGGCCGCCCACATCTCCGCCCGTGTACACGGCCAAAACAGTCTCGCAATAGTTGTCATATAGGTTAAAAAAATAAACGCCGGCTTCGGGCGCGGTCCAGTTCCACCAGGCCGAGGCGTTCAGGGTTCCCGCTTGGGCCGGCTCACCCGCCTCGGAGGCAGCGTTGGCGTTATGGCCCCAGGCGGCGCCGGATGTTCCTGAGAGAGTCAGGGCATCTGCGAAATCGTCATTGGGTGGAGGGTCGTCCATGTCAGCGCCGAATTGACTGATATGGGAATCGCCGGATATCAATACTCCGTCCTGATCCCTTTCGACTTCCAGGCTAAGCTCCCAGCCCGGCCATTGCCGGGAGTCGGTCAGGGTCCACTTTTCCATGTTTTGGGTGTAGACGAATTCCGTGTTGTCGAGCAGCGAGTCTTTCAGGTCCTGAATGGCCTTGTCGCCCATTTCCAGCAAGCGTTTATCTTCGTCCGAGCCTATAAAAAGAAATTCGTCGGCCTGATCGTCAACCCCGCCTTCGTACTCCGCAAGAATAAAGGCGTGGGCTTCCTGGGCCGCGTTCAAGCCCGCCAGAAATGACGTCTTGGCCCGGGCGAGGATCGCTTCTCCATCCGCCGAAACCGCGCCCGCGGGAAGCAACTCCCCAAAATTTTGACAGGCGTCCACCACGTCCCTTTGAAACTGAAAAATTCCGGCGTTGCTGAGGGCAACCAAAGCCCGAATGTCCACATCCATATTGTAGGCGGAGGCGATCAGCAGCACGGACTTCATCAGGTTCAGCCCCGCCTTGAAGGCCAGGACGTCTCCATAGTCCATTTCGCAGCCCAGGCCCGTGGGATCGCCCAATTCATCAGGCGTTAACTCGACCACAAGAGAGGAGTCAATGGCATCCAAGTCCGCCAAGGAAGCGTCGATCGTTCCCACAAAGGCGTCATGGAGGAAAAGGCGAAGATCCTCCCCGCCTGGGGCGCCGCGGGGCAAAAACACGCCTTCCTCCGTTTCAACGCCGGGGGACAGGCTGTAGGGAATTTCACCCGCCTCATCCTCGCTGTTGCGATACAGGCCAAAGGCTTCGGCCAAATCATGCAGAGTTTCCAACCCGCTCCCGCTCCCCTGGTCCAGCAGGAACGACGCCAGCCTGGACCCGCTGAGAAACAGCCGGGCTTCCTGGTTTGTGGAGTCCGCGGCGACGGCAGCCTCGAACTTTTCGTGAGCCGCCAGAACTTTGGAATACTCCAGGTCTCCCTGATTGAAAAACAGCGCCCGCCCCTCTTCCGTTAAAGCCTGGGAATTCCCGGAAGCTTCGGCCCATGCGCAAAAAGGATTCGCCAAAATGAGTAACATAATGAATAAATTGGCTATTGTGTTGCACAAAACTCGATTCTCAATCATAATTTTTCCCGTTCCCTCTTTGCATTGAAAAGCCGTATGAATAATTAACGCCTGATCATGATGAAAACCAATCGCCTTGGAGCAAAACGTCGGTTTTAAGGCAATCTCCGGAGCAGGCTCCCTGCGCGGTCCTGAGTTGGTAGGGCCCCGGAATGAAAAGCTCGCCCGTCTCCGGCGAAAACTCCGCTCTCTCGGCGGTCAGCCTTCTTCCTTCCGAGCGAACCACCACGCGCTTTGAAAAAGCCACAACCCGCCGGTCCATATCCAGAACGGCCGATCCGGCGGAGATGCCGGCCATGGGAATTTCGCCGGAATAAAAATCCATGCGCAGGGGTTTGAATATTAAAGGGACAGCTTTTGCAGACCCGGTAAGCTCTTTGGATGGGTCCGTGGAAAACAGGCCTGAAAAGCAGGGCCGCCGCCCTGCTTGAACCTTGTCCTGATTGAAGCCGCCGAAAACCTTGATTCTGGCGTTCTCCAACCGGGCGATGCTCATCAGTCCAAAGCGCATAGGGCCAATTTGTATCTTTTCCATAACAACCCTGTCCGCCGATATGGAAACGATGTGCTCGCCGGAAATGCCGGCTTCCATTGAGACGCCTTGCATTTGTTGCACAATCGAAGGGTTGGAGGATTTTAAAGGGACGGGCGCCTCGTGTGAACTGGCGGCGAAAATCCCCCAGCACAAATACGCGCACAACATCGCAAGGCCTGCGCTCCATACTATTTTCGCTTTGGTGAACAATGGCAGCAGCCGCCCAAAAATGTTATTTTTTACTGTTTAAATTGGTATTAGATTGTCTTTAACACAATATACGCCTCCGTGGCAAGGCCATTCAACATACTAATAAATCCATTTGAATTTAAATAGTTACAATAATATACATTCAAAAAATATTTTTACATAAAAAATTGGAATTAATTGGGATTTGATTCAGGCTTCGCCGAATTTTACGGAAGGAATGTTGATTACCTTACGCCGCCAGGAGCGCCGGCGGTTTGAAAGTCGCCGGCGCTCCCGCAATCAAGGCATACTAACGATGGCGCCCGTTATACTTTTTCCGGGCGATGTTTGCACTTGCCCGCTGCTGCATGTGATGCAAAATGGCCCGCTCTCTATGGTCCAGGCGCCCGTCGCAAAGGAAAGCTCTTTTGGTTTGCCTGATCACCCTTTGCTGATGAGCCAACGCCCTGGTTTCACCGGGCGTCAACTGCCCGGACTTCACTCCCTGGTGAATTCTGCCCATTTGTCTTGCCTGGACTTTTCCCACCGGACCGGCGCAAGCGTTTCCTGCGGCCAGCGCGATAGCGCATACCATGGCCAGCCCCGTCATTTTCCATTTTCTCTGCATGGTTCACCTCTCAGTATTTCAGTTTTGGAACGAAATCTCTGGGATTGAATGCACTCGATTTTTTTCAAAGGCCGCGGCCGCGCTTCCTGCCTTGCACAGCTAACCGGTTTTGACTGATATGACGAGGGGAAAGGAAAAAAAGTCGACAAAAAAGTTTTCAGAGAATGTGAGGCCATTTTCTTTGAATGAATAAGCAAATGCGGCTGCATAACCCTACTCCGCACTATGGCGGTAAACTGCACTGCCTGAGCCGCCCGGAACCTTTTGGGCTGCATCCATCCTCTGTGGTGAACAACAACCTTTCTTGAGTCAAAAAATCAAACACAACTTCAAAGCCGTCATCATTGCATAACCTCCTGGGCGTCCCCCAACCAGGGTGGCCCAGGCAAGGCTTTTTTTGCCTGGGCGCGCAAGCGCAAAAGGCGCGACCTGGAAAGATAGTCGAAATCAGGCGTGGCAGGCGGGCGGATGGAAATTTTTGAAGCCCTGCCTTTCCCGGCATTGCCGGTTCAAGAAAAACTTTGGCTTCCATAAGCGTTTCCTCAAGCCTTCTGTGCTTCGCACTCAGGCAGTAAACTGCACTGCCTGAGCCACCCGGAACCTTTTGGGCTGCATCCATCCTCTGTGGTGAACAACAACCTTTCTTGGGTCAAAAAAATCAAATACAACTTCAAAGCCGTCATCATTCCATAACAACCTGGGCGCCCCCCAACCAGGGCGCCCCCCAACCAGGGCGCCCCAGGAAACTCGTTTTCCTGGGCGCGCATAGACGCCGTTTTGTGAAGCGGGGGGAGACCATTTCATCGAAGCGCAATAGGCGCGACCGGAGGGGATAATCAAGGTCTGAGTTGACCGGCGGGCGAAGAGCGTTGTTTAAGGCCCTATTTTCAAACAAGAGTCTTAAACGACCTGTTTTCCTCGCACCATGACGCCAACGGGTTGCTGCAGGCTGGCGGGCAGGTCCTGGGGCGAGCCCTTGACCATAACCAGGGTTGCGGCCTTGCCGGGAGCGAGGGTTCCCAGATCTTTCAGCCCCAACAGGTCAGCGCCGTTACCGGCGGCCGCCTTGACGACTTCCTCCAGACTAAACCCCGCCTTCATAAACAAAGCCATCTCACGCCATAGGGATCTTCCGTGATGCACGCCGGTGCTGCCTGCATCCGTGCCCAGGGCCAGGGTGACGCCCAGTTCCCGGGCCTGGGAGATGAGCTCCATCTGGGCTTCCAGGTTTTTCAGGGCGCCGGCCTTTTTCGGGTCGTCGTCCGGGATGGATTGGGCGTAGCCTTCCATGGTGACGGCCGTGGGGACCCACACGGTTCCATGTTCGGCCATGCGTTTCAGGTTGTCCCGGCCCATAAAAAAGCCATGCTCCACGGACTGGCATCCGGCTTCCACGGCGATACGCACGGGCTCGTCCCCATTGGCGTGGATCATGATTGCCAGGCCCAGCTTCTTTGCCGCCTGCACAGCCTGGGATAGTTCCTGCCGGGAAAACTGGGGCGGAGTTTGCTTGCCGAACTCGATCAGGCTGTTGAGTCCCGAGCCCACCACCTTGATGAAATCCGGGTTTTGGCCGTCTTCGGCGATGGCCCGGGCCAGGGTTTGGCCCTCTTTAGGGAAACGCCCCACCAGCTTGCCGTAGCGTTTGTCCGCCCTCCACGCCTTGCCCGCGCATTTGGCGATGACCGGAATGTCTGCATCCTCCCTGGCAAAACGAAGGGCGTGGCCGCCCCAATCGCCTCCGTCGCGAATGGAAGTCACGCCGCTTTTCAAAGATTCCTCAAGGTGTCTTTGGATGACCGGCGCGGATTTTTCGTAGGGAACGAAAAGCTGGGTTTCCCGGATTTCCATGTCCGTGGTTCCAGACATAACCAGATGCACGTGGGCGTCCGTCAGACCCGGCAGGATGGTGCAATCGGAATAGTCCAGGATGGAGGCGGATTGGGCTGTCTCAGGACCGGCGGGCGCCAGGCTTTTGATCACGCCGTTTTCAATGGTTAAAATAATATTTTCAGCGGCCGGAGCGCTTGTTCCATCGATTATCCAGCCGGCTTTTATTTTTAAAAAGGAGTTCATTGATTCTTCCCGCAAAATATAAAAGGATGTTCAGCCCCGGTCCTGGGACGGCTTTTGCCGCCCGGGCCATGAATTTATTTTTTTTCACGCCCCTGCCGATAAGTCAATATATGGACAAGTTGTGATTGTAAATCCATTGCTTCTTGTGATACTGTGCAGGTTAGCTTTTCAAACGCAACATGCTGTTTTCAATCTCATATTCTTATCGCTGTTAAGCTGCAATTCCTATCCCATTCAATCGCAGTGGATTCTATCGGCCGCAAATGATTCCGGGTGGAGGACTGGCGCTGCTTTGCACATCAACGACAGGAGCAGTGTATGAAGATTTCGCGCAGGGGGTTTTTCAAGACCGCTGGAGCTGGGGCGGCGGCGGGCGTTCTGACCGGAAAGGCTGACAAGTCTCTTGCGGCCCTGCCGACTCGGGAAGACCCTTTTGCCAATGCGGTTTCCACGACCTCCGTATGCCCTTTCTGCGCCGTGGGCTGCGGCTCGATCATCAAGGCCCTGGACGGAAAAGTCGTGCAGATCGAAGGAGACCCGGAGCATCCCATCAACCAGGGGGCCTTGTGCTCCAAGGGCCTGGCGTTTTCGCAAACGGTCAACAGCCCGGGCAGGCTGCAAAAGGTTATGTATCGGGCGCCCGGCAGTGATCATTGGGAGGAGAAATCCTGGGAATGGGCCTTGCCCCGCATGGCCGCGCTGATCAAGAAGACGCGGGACGCCTCCTTTGTGCAGGAAAAGGACGGCCGCACGGTCAACCGGACCGAAGGCCTTGCCTGCCTGGGCGGCGCGGCCCTGGATAATGAGGAGTGCTACCTTTACGCCAAGCTGGCCCGGGCTTTGGGAGTCGTCTACCTGGAGCATCAGGCGCGCATCTGACACAGCGCCACCGTCGCCAGTCTGGCGGCAACGTTTGGAAGAGGCGCCATGACCAACCATTGGATCGACATGGCCAACGCCGACGTGGTTATGGTCTGCGGCTCCAATGTGGTGGAAAACCATCCCATAGCCAGCCGGTGGCTGCAAAAAGCCCGGGAGCGAGGGGCCATAATCCTTTCTGTGGATCCCCGATACACCCGAACATCCTCTTTCGCCGACCATTATTGCCGTCTGCGAAGCGGCACGGACATCGCCTTTGTGGGCGGCATGATCCGCTACGCCCTGGAGCACAACCGAATTCATCGCGAATACGTGGTCAACTATACCAACGCTTCGTTTATTATCTCGCCCGACTTTGAATTCCACGAAGGCTTGTTTTCAGGCTACGACCAGGAAGCCCGAAGCTACGACAAGTCCTCCTGGGCCTACGAATGCGACGCCTCGGGCGCTCCCCTCCGGGACGAAACCCTGACCCATGAACGCTGCGTGTTCCAGTTGCTGAAAAAGCATTTTGACCGGTACGATCCCCAGACCGTTTGCAGCATCACCGGCGCTCCGCAGGACGCCTACGAAAAGATTTGCGACCTGTACACATCGTCAGGCCAGGCGGGAAAAGCCGGAACCTGGCTGTACGCCATGGGCGCCACCCAAAGCACCCACGGCGCCCAGAACATCCGCACATACGCCATGCTGCAGCTTTTGCTGGGCAATATCGGCGTGGCTGGCGGGGGCGTAAACGCCTTGCGGGGGGAGTCCAACGTTCAGGGCTCCACGGACATGGCTTTGCTCTTCCATATTCTGCCGGGCTACCTGAAAAACCCCAACGCGTCCGACCAAAGCCTGGAGCAATACCTCAAGCGATGCACGCCCGTCTCAAACGATCCAAAATCCGCCAACTGGTGGGGCAACACCCCCAAGTACATGGTTTCGCTGCTCAAGGCCTGGTTTGGAGATCACGCAACCCCGGAGAACGATTTCGCCTTTGACTGGCTGCCCAGGCACAGCGTGAACAGCTCCTATATTCCCTTGTTTGAAGCCATGCATAAGGGAGACGTCCAGGGCCTGATTTTGTTCGGGCAGAACCCGGCTGTCAGCGGCCCCCATGCTGGCAGGGAGCGGGAAGCGCTTTCCCGGCTGAAATGGATGATCGCCGTGGATCTTTTCGAGACTGAAACCGCCGGGTTCTGGAAGCGGCCGGGCGTGAACGCAAAGGACATCGACACCGAGGTTTTTCTACTGCCTGCGGCCGCCTCCGTAGAAAAGGAAGGCAGCATCACCAACAGCGGCCGCTGGGCCCAATGGCGGTATAAGGCAGTCGAGCCGCCCGGGGACGCCCGTCCCGACCTCTGGGTGCTGAATTCCCTGTTTAACGCGGTAAGAAAGGAATACCAGGCCGGCGGAGTCTTCCCGGAGCCCATTGTGCACTTGAATTGGGATTACGCCTTGGAAGGCGATCCCCACCATGAGCCCGATCCCCACATAGTCGCCAAAGAGGTGAACGGATATTTCACCCGCGAGACCACGGTCAAGGGCAAAACCTTTGCCAAGGGGGATCAGGTTCCGTCCTTCGCCTATCTGACGGACGACGGCGCCACTTGTTCGGGCAACTGGCTTTATTGCAACGCCTACACCGGCCCGGAAAAATCAGACAACCGCATGGCCCGCAGGGGAAGGGATGACGCCCCCAGCAACATCGGCCTGTTTCCCGAGTGGACCTGGTGCTGGCCGGTCAACCGGCGCATTCTATACAACCGGGCCTCCGTGGACCTGGAAGGCAGGCCCTGGAACCCGGAGCGCTTCGTTATCAGATGGAATCCCGAAGAATCCTCCTGGGAGGGGGACGTCCCGGACGGGGGATGGCCTCCGGGGTCAAAGCATCCCTTTATCATGCAGCCGGACGGCCACGGCCAGCTTTGGGCCAGATTTTTGGCCGACGGCCCCCTGCCCGAGCATTACGAGCCCTTTGAAAGCCCCATTGTCAACCCCATGTCCCGCAGCCAAAACAACCCGGCGGTTAAAATCTGGCGCGAAAAGCCGGGCGATAAGAACCCATTCGGAGATCGGGAGAAATTTCCCATCGTGGCCACGACCTATCGCATGACCGAGCATTGGCTGGGCGGCGCCATGACCCGCAACACGCCCTGGCTGGCGGAGCTGGTTCCCAACGTGTTTGCGGAAATCGGGACAGAGCTTGCGGAAGAGCACGGAATTTCCAACGGCGATAAAATCATTATAGAGTCGGCCCGGGGCGAAATCGAGGTCTACGCCCTGGTGAGCTCCCGCATTCCCTCCTTCAAGCTGGAAGGCCGCACCGTGCATCAGGCGGGGCTGGTCTGGCATTTCGGATACCAGGGGATCGCCAAGGGGGACAGCGCCAACATGCTCACCCCCAACGTGGGCGACGCCAACACCATGATTCCCGAATTCAAAGCCTTTTTATGCCGAATTAAAAAGGCGGAAAGGAGCCCGGCATGAAAGCATTGCTCATGGATACCACGCTTTGCATAGCCTGCCGGGGATGCCAGGTGGCCTGCAAGCAGTGGAACCGTCTGGACGCCGAGCAAACCTCCTTTTTTCACGGGGGCGGCTACCAGAATCCGGCGCACCGCTCGACCCGGACCTGGAACCTCATCACCTTCAATGAAGTGGAAAACGGCCATGGCATGGACTGGGTGTTCGGCAGAAGGCAGTGCAACCATTGCATAGAACCCGCCTGCGTGACCGCATGCCCTGTCGGAGCCTTGACGAAAACCGCCGAAGGCCCGGTGCATTACGATGAATCCCGGTGCTTCGGCTGCCGGTACTGCCAGGTGGTCTGCCCGTTTAACGCCCCGCGTTTTGAATGGAACGATCCCAACCCGGAAATCCGCAAATGCACCATGTGCGCGGACCGCATCGCCATGGGCTCGGAACCGGCTTGCTCCCAGTCGTGCACAACCAAGGCTTTGATCTTCGGCGATCGTGAAGAACTGCTGTCCCTGGCCAAAGAGCGCATTGCCAAAAGCCCCAACCGGTATGTCTCCCATATTTACGGAGAAAAGGAAGCGGGCGGCGCCTGCGTTTTGTATCTGGCCAAGGCGCCGTTCGAAAAAATGGGCTTTGCAACCGGACTTCCGGACAAACCCTTTTCCAGCGAGGTCAAAACCGCCATGGCCGCCATCCCCTTCGCCATCACCGGCAGCGCCCTGGCCTTGGGCGCTTTATACTGGGTTATCAATCGCAGGCTGGAATCATACAAGGAAAGCTCCGAGGACGAATCATGAACCGAAAAACCGCTCCCATCCACCCCGGCCCGGCGCTTTTAGGCGGTTTGGCCTGCCTGGGCCTGTCCGCCGTCATCTATCGTTTTTGGGCGGGCATCGGCGCGGTCAGCAACCTGACCGACGGGCATCCCTGGGGATTTTGGGTGGCCATAGACATTCTGGCGGGGGTGGCCCTGGCCGCCGGCGGCTTTGTGACGGCCGGGCTGGTGTATATTTTCGGAGGAAAACGGTTTGCGGAACTGGCCAGACCTGCTGTTTTGACCGCGTTTTTGGGATATGTGATGTTCGTCCTGGGGCTGATCGTGGACATGGGCAGGCCCTGGCACATGCTGTACATTTTCGTGGGCAACCACAACTCGCCTTTGTACGAAATAGGCTGGTGCGCGTCCCTGTACACCCTGGTCCTGGCCCTGGAGCTTTTGCCGCCGGTGTTTGAAAAACACTCCATGGACCGGGCGCAGCGCCTGTGGCGCAGCCTGTCCCCTTGGCTGGTCATTGTCCTGCTTTCCGTCTTCACCCTGGCCATGACCTATTCCTGGATCTGGCTTGCCATCGTCGCCAGCCTTTTATTGGCCTGGGAAATCCTCATGAGAAAAGGAGTCATGGGGCGCCAAAGACAAACGCCTATTTTGCTGATCGCGTCAGGCGTGATGCTGTCCTTTTTGCATCAGTCATCCTTGGGCAGTTTGTACTTAATGACCGCCCACTCCCTGAACCCCCTGTGGCACTCGCCGTTGCTGCCCATCATGTTTTTGATTTCCGCCATTGCAGCCGGGATGGCCATGGTTGCCTTGGAATCCCTGGCCGGGGAGCGTTTCCTGGGGCATAAGGCGCCCTTTTCCCCTTTGGTGGACATGGCCCGGATCGTTCCGGTTTTCCTGATTATCTACCTGGCCATAAAAGCCGGAGACATCCTGGCCTACGGGGATTGGCGCGGCTTGTTAAGCCTCAACCTGCAGTCCTTCATGTGGTGGGTTGAAATGGGCGCGGGCGTTGCTGCGCCGCTTATCCTGTATCTCACCCCCGGCTTTGTGCAGAAAAAAAGCGGGCTGGCCCTGGCCTCCGGCCTGGTGGTTGGCGGGCTTATCATCAACCGGGTGAACGTGGCCGTTATCGGCCTGCAGGTTCAACGCTGGCAAAGCTACTATCCCCACCCATTGGAAATCCTTATCACGATGGGAATCGTCTCAGCGGGCCTCCTGACCTACGCCTGGGCCATCGCCAATCTGCCAATCCACCCTCGGGAATAGGGCTTCGCCTCCCTGATCGCCCGCCTTGACCGGGCGCCTTCGGTGTATATATTATTGGTTCTTATTATCGAAATTGTGGTAATAAGCTAGAACCAAAGAATATAGAAAGGCGGAAAAATTATTATGCACCGATTTGACGAAGATATTGCAGTCTCCCCCAAAGAGGGTTCCACATATGCAGCCAAGGTGACGGACAACTGGTCCATCATGGGCATTCCCAACGGCGGATACCTGATGGCCCTGCTGACCAACGCCATGCTCCAGCAAAGCAAAAACGAAAACATCCTGGTGGTGACCGCCACCTATCTTTCCAAACTAAAACCCGGACCTGCGGATCTTGTTGTGGAGAACTTCGCATCGTCCCTGAACCTGGACAGGTATCAAACCCGGTTGATCCAGGACGGCCGGGAATGCATTCGCGCCATGGGAACCTTCCGGCCCTCCAACATGGACCGGAGCGAAGACCGGTGCGAAAAGCAGGCGCCCGAACTGGCGCCCGTGGAGCAATGCGTCCAGGTCCCGGTCATGCCCAACTTCACCTTGTTTGACAACATGGACGAATACCTGGACCCGGATTCAGCGGGCTGGATGTCGGGCAATCTGTCGGACGTCTCAGAGATAAAAGGCTGGATCAAATTCAAGGAGGACCGGCCTTTTGACCATCTGTCCGTGCTGCTTATGGCGGACTCATTTCCTCCTCCCATCATGGCGACCAAAGGCATGGCCGGATGGGTGCCCACGGTGGAGCTTTCCGTGAACGTGTACGAGATTCCCGCCACCCCATGGCTGAAATGCCGGTTTCGCACCGACTTCATGAGCCGGGGCTTTTTGCAGGAAGACGGAGAGCTTTGGGACGAAAACGGTACCCTCATCGCCGTCTCCCGCCAAGTGGCCCAATTCAAACGCGCCAAATAGGAATTTATTGTGGGCAGCCCAGGTGCATGCCTTCCCTGGGCTGCCCCGAACTATCCGTTTCGGGCTTCAACCAT
The DNA here is from genome assembly GCF_000429905.1 of Desulfatibacillum aliphaticivorans DSM 15576. Lineage (NCBI taxonomy): Bacteria > Pseudomonadati > Thermodesulfobacteriota > Desulfobacteria > Desulfobacterales > Desulfatibacillaceae > Desulfatibacillum > Desulfatibacillum aliphaticivorans. The sequence continues at coordinate 30,889 of NZ_AUCT01000030.1, forward strand.
CTGTTTTGGTGACCAACACTCTTCCTCAGAAAAAAAATCAAACACAACTTCAAAGCCGTCATCATTCCATAACAACCTGTGCGCCCCCCAACCAGGGTGGCCCAGGCAAATCTTTTTTTTGCCTGGGCGCGTAAGCGCAAAAGGCGCGACCCGTGGGGATAATCGGATTCTGGTATGGTCGGCGGGCGGTTGGTTTTTCAGGAATCCCAGCCTCTTTCGGCATTGCCGGTTAAAAAAAAACGAAGGTTTCCATAAGCATTTCCTCAAGCCTTTTGTGCTGCGCACTCAGGCAGTAAACTGCACTGCCTGAGCCACCCGGAACTTTTTAGGCCGCAATCATCATTTTTGGTGACCAACTATCTTCATTGGATAAAAGGCCAAATATTGGGGCGTCACAACCGTCTTCACACCATAACAACCTGGGCGCCCCCCAACCAGGGCGGCCCAGGCAAGGCTTTTTTTGCCTGGGCGCGTAAGCGCAAAAGGCGCGACCAGAGAAAATAATCAAGGCCTGGCATGGTCGGCGGGCGATCGGATATACATGAAACCGGCCTATTCAGGCGACACTGGTTCAGGAAAAATATTGGTTTCTGTAATCGCTTCCTCACGCCTTCTGTGCTTTGCACTCAGGCAGTAAACTACACTGCCTGAGCCACCCGAAACCTTTTGGGCTGCAACTATTTGTTTTGGTGACCAACACTCTTCATTAGATAAAAAGCCAAATGCGGCGTCACAACCGTCATCACTCCATAACAACCTGTGCGCCCCCCAACCAGGGTGGCCCAGGCAAGGCTTTTTTTGCCTGGGCGCGTCAGCGCAAAAGGCGCGGCCTGGAAAGATAGTCGAAATCGGGCGTGGCAGGCGGGCGGTTGACTTTGCAGTAATCCCTGCTTTATCGGCCGACAGCAATTCAGGAAAGGCACTGGTTTCTGTAATCGCTTCCTCACGCCTTCTGTGCTTTGCACTCAGGCAGTAAACGACACTGCCTGAGCCGCCCACTGCTTTTTAGGCGATACTATTTGCTGCGGAGAGCCTGTCTAAGCAGTTAAGTCAGCCGTCCTCGGACGGCTCTCTCCATTTTTTTCGCTGCGAGCAAGGGGTTGTATTTTTAAGCGCTTTGCCGTAAAGCCATTGGACAAAGAGGGGGAGGCAAAACTCACAAAAGCGGGAAGAGGTTCGCCCATGGATTATTGCAAAGGAAAAATAGCCAAGCTGCTCACGGATTTTTTCGAGGAAGACTTTCGCAGGATCAATCACGCCCTGGAAGTGCTGAAATACGCGGAAAAAGCTATGGGAAAGTACGAAGACGCGGACGAAGAAATCGTCATCGCCTCGGCCCTGCTGCACGACGTGGGCATCAAGCCCTCAGAGGCCAAACTGGGTTACAACAACGGCAAGACTCAGGAGGATTTCGGCCCGCCCGCGGCAAAAGAACTGCTTGGACGCATTGACTTCCCCGCGGATAAAACCCAAAAGGTTTGCGAGATTATCGGCAATCATCATTCCCGGTCCCGTTACGATTACGTGGAGTTGAAAATCCTGAAGGAAGCGGACCTCATCGTCAACAGGATGGAAGGGGATTGAATCATCGTCCCATGAATTCCAAAGCCGACAACTCCCCCGCTTCGCTGGTCGTTTTTGAAGACGTCAGCCTGCAAGCCAACGGCAAAACCTTGTTTGACGGCCTCAACTGGACCCTGGAAGCCGGTCAAAACTGGACGGTTTTCGGCCCCAACGGCTCGGGCAAGTCCTTTTTGGCCAAGGCCTTGTTCCGAAGCATCCCGCTTGTCCGGGGGCGCATCCTGTTTTATTTTGACGGCCCGGACGCCAAGCCGCGCACCTATCTCAGGCCCAACGAAATCGTAAGCATTTCCCAGGACGATCAAAAAGGCCTCATGCGCCGGTACGCCTCCTACCATCAGGCCCGGTGGCAGAGCTTTGAACAGGACGCGCCCACGGTGGAGGATTACCTCAGGGGCAAGGCGCGGGCCAATCGGTTTCAAATGCGGGAAACGGGCGAACCCGCGCCTGATATTCCCCGGGACGCCTGGGAACAGGCCCTGGCGCTTTTCAAAATTGAATATCTGCTGCCAAGGCGGCTTATCCATATATCCAACGGAGAGGCACGCAAAGTCCTGATCGCCCGGGCTTTGCTCAAACATCCCAAATTATTGATCCTGGACGATCCTTTCACCGGCCTTGACGCAGCCTCCCGCGACGCTCTGGCCCAAGCCCTCAATGGCATGGCCCGGGCCGGAACTTTGCCCTTTGTGATGCTGACTTCCCGGGAGGACGAAATCATGGACTGCAGCGGCCATGTTCTTTGCGTGGAGGACAGCCGGGAGGTTTTTCAGGGGCCCAAGGAAAAAATGCCGGCCGCCGCCGGCGCCTTATCCATAGCCTCTTCGCCCCAGCCGGAATTCAAGTTTCCGGCCCCAAAGGAAAATCCGGCAGCCGGGTTTAAAACCCTGGCGGCCATGAAAAAGGTTACCATATCCTACGGCGGGGAAAAGGTGCTGGATCAGGTGGACTGGGTCATGAAGCCGGGGGAGCGTTGGGCGCTGCTGGGGCATAACGGCGCCGGCAAAAGCACCTTGCTGAGCCTGGTTCTGGCGGACAATCCCCAGGCCTACGCCAATGACATCAGCCTGTTTGACGTAAAACGGGGATCGGGCGAAAGCATTTGGGAGATCAAGCGGCGCATCGGATGCGTGTCTCCGGAATCGCAGATTTACCACGGCCCGGGCGTCACCTGTCTTCAGGCGGTCTGCTCGGGATTTTTCGACACCGTGGGCCTGTACCACGCATGCAGCCCCGAACAGGAGCAAACCGCCCGCCAGTGGCTGGAGGGATTCGACCTGGAACATTTGGCGGATCGTTCCTTTTTGGCGGTGTCCACGGGGGAACGGCGTTTGACCCTGCTGGCCAGGGCTTTGGTGAAAAATCCGGCCCTGCTGGCCCTGGACGAGCCCTGCCAGGGGCTGGACGCCAGGCATCGCGCCCGGATCATCCGCATTCTGGATGAATTGTGCGCCCAATCCTCCATGAGCATGATTTTCATCTCCCACCATGTGGACGAAATGCCCAAGTCCATCACCCATGTGCTGCGGTTGGAAAAAGGCCGGGTTGTGGAGTGCGGCAGGCGCGCATAAGCGCTCAAACGCCAAACGTCGATTTGAACCCATTACCTCCACATTTTCTGATAGGCGGGCGCCGAAAAAACTCCCTCCCCCTTGACGGGGGAGGGCTGGGGTGGGGGTGACGTTCCTTCGGCGAGGAAACCTCGCAACTACGGCGCGGGGACCGCGCCACTACTCCCCCCATCCTGTCCTTCCCCCTCCAGGGGGGAAGGGACCATGACTCATCTGCTTCTTAACAAACTTAGTTCATCGACTTCCCTGTCTCCTGAATTTCAGGCAATTTTCAACCTCATAGGATAAACTGAATATCAATATTCCTCTCGACCGTCATATGGGCCTGACTTGGATTTTTATTGCTATTTGCCTTTGCATCTGGCAGATTGCCATTCAAAAATAGGGCGGCCGTCCAATGCCGGGCGGGTGATTACCTTAAAAGATTTTCCGACAAATAGACCCGTTGCAAGCGGGCCGGACAACCAGGCGGAATCCGGCAGGGGTGTGATCGACAGTGTTATTTGACATCTTGAAGGTATCTTTAGGATTCGTTTGTCTATATTTTGGGGCTCAGTGGACCGTAACCGGAGCGATTAGAATCGGGAACGCCCTGAACTTGGCCAAGGCGTTTTTAGGGCTTACCGTGGTGGCTTTCAGCACCAGCTCCCCTGAGCTGATGGTCAACCTTCTGGCCGCCTCGCGCGGATACACGGCGTTTTCCCTTTCCAATATTTCGGGCAGCAATTTGGCGAACCTGTGCGTGGGCTTTGGCTTGTGCGGGCTGTTCAGCAGGCTGGCCGTTTCCCGGGAGGTTTTCCGGGCGGACCTGATTTATTTTTGCATCGGCCCTATTTTGATGCTTCTGTTTTTCTTTTTCACGCCGGATCATTCCCTGCCCTTATTCGCGGCCGTTCCCCTGCTCTGCCTCATCGGCGCCTATCTTTACTCCAAAAAATCCACCATTAACAGCGCCGACGTGGAAAGCAACGAACCCAAGCGCCTGGGATCCGGGATATTTCTTTTAATTCTCGGAGCCGCCCTGCTTTATCTGGGCGGGGAACTGGTCTTAAGGGCCGCCGTCTCCATAGCCGGAACCCTGGGCATTTCCGACGCTATCATCGGATTCACCATCGTGGCTGTCGGCACCTCCATCCCGGACATCATGGCCAGCATCATCGCCGCCCGCAGGGGCGAAAACGCCATCGCCGTCGGCAATCTGCTGGGCAGCAATATCTTCAATATATTCCTGGTGATCGGCGGAACCCTGATCGTTTACGGCAACGGCCTGACCACGGATTCCGGCATCCTCATGGACTACTGCCTGGTCGCCGCATGCTCGGTGCTGTTTTACGCCCTAATCAACTGGACCAGGCTGAGCCCTCGCATCTGGGGCGGCGGTCTGTTAGGCATTTACCTCGTGTACACCACCATCCGGGTGATCGCCGGAACCTGAACGCCGGTTTGACAATGTTGGATGAACCTGCGCACGCCCTTTTGGGGCGTCCAAACGGCCTGCACAAGTTCACGCAACCCATCTCTAAAAAAAATGTCTTGCGCAGAACCATCCAACCTACATATCCACCTAATATAATGTGCTTTTCCATGTAGGTCGGGTGGTTCTGCAATAATACTTTTTTTGAAATCCGATTTCATTGCATCTCCTAATATCATGATGTCAGCCATAGACCTCAAGGCAGGTTCACCCGACGACTCACTTTTTTATGTTCCACTAAAAAAATGAATAATTAGTGGACGAACTTCAAAAAAGGCGGTATTCCTTTACACAGTTGTATAGCCTTCAAAAAGCCCGAAAGATTAATGTTCCGCCATTGTTCACGTTGTGCAAACCTCAATTTCAACGGGGGGAGTTTAATGAATCCGCAAAAAGAACACTTGCAGCCCACGCCCATCATCAATTCCGATCATGAATCCGTCATCGCTTTCGCCCGGGAAAACGCGGGGAAATCCGAAAACCCCGTGGACCAGGCAATCAGCCTGTATTACGCCGTCCGGGACGGCATCCGGTACAATCCCTACAAATTCGTCCTGACCGTGGAAGGCTTGAAAGCCTCCACCACCCTGGAGGTGGGCGAGGCCTGGTGCGTACCCAAAGCCGCCCTGCTGGCCGCCTGCTGCCGGGTCATGGGCATTCCGGCCCGGGTGGGTTACGCGGACGTACAAAATCATCTTTCCACCAAACGCATGCGCGAGCAAATGCAGACCAACGTGTTTCACTGGCACGGGTACAACACCATTTATCTGAACGGAAAATGGGTGAAAGCCACGCCTGCGTTCAACGTGGAGTTATGCGAAAAATTCCGCCTGAGAACCCTGGAGTTTGACGGGGAGAACGACTCCATTTACCATCCCTTTGATTTGGACGGGAACAAGCACATGGATTACATCAACTTCCGGGGCGAATACGACGACGTTCCCCTGGCCGAGATGATCAAGACCTTTCAGGGCCTGTACGGAGAAGACGCCTTCGCCAACGTGGACGAGGACTTTGACGCGGACGTGGCTAAGGAAAATCCCGGCGCCTGATAATTTTCGGTCCGCTAAAAATGAAGGGGGGGAGAAAATGATCGCAAAAAACCGGGTGATGATTTTGGATGCGGCCTACGACGAGGAATCCCTAAAGGATGCGGTGGAGGCCGTGTTCCGGGAATTCCCCCTGGATTTGGACGGGAAGACCGTTCTGGTCAAGCCCAACATCCTGGCCGGAGAGCCGCCGGAAAAAGGCGTGACCACCCATCCCATGCTGGTGAAGGCGGTGGTGGACAAGCTCAAGGCCCAAGGCGCCAAGGTGATGGTGGGCGACAACCCCGGCGTGTTCGGCTACGGCAGGTCGGAAAAAGCCGCGGAAACCGCCCGGATTTCAGACGCCGTGGGCGACGCCTTTGTGCACCTGGGCCAGAGCCCGGTCAAAACCAGCCTGCCGTCCCAGGACGTCCCCTGCGTCATGATCTCCAACGAGGTGCTCACCGCTGATCTGGTGATCAACCTGCCCAAGCTCAAAACCCACGGCCTGACCTTTTACACCGGCGCGGTGAAGAACACCTTCGGCTACGTGGTGGGCGGGGATAAAATGCGGGTCCATTCCCAGGCGGTGACGCCCAAGCGCTTTTCCCAGGCCCTGGTGGATATTTTTTCGGTCCGGCCGCCGGACTTGACCATCATGGACGCCGTGGTCGCCATGGAAGGCGCCGGCCCCCACCACGGAAGCCTGCGGAACGTGGGAAAAATCCTGGCCAGTAACAACGCCGTGAGCCTGGACGCCGTTGCCGTAACCATGATTGGGGGAAATCCCAGATCCATCCTGCACCTGGACATCGCCGCGGAAAAGGGCCTGGGCGCCATCGACCTGGATCAAATCTCCCTGAACACGGAAATCGTCCCCATCCCCGATTTTAAAATGCCCGTGACCTTTGTCCCGGGCGTCATGGGCATGGTCTTGAACCGGTTTTTATCCAAGTGGATCAACTGCCTGCCCCAAATCCAGGAAGACAAATGCAAGCAGTGCGGCCTGTGCGTCAAGCACTGCCCTACCAAAGCCATGACCATGGCGAAAAAATCCTATCCCAAGGCGGACAAGAACGTCTGCATCAATTGCTATTGCTGCCAGGAAATGTGCCCGGAAGACGCCATCGTCCTCAAGGGCCGCACCCTGAACTTCATCAGGGGCTCCTCCCGATAGGCGGGCCTGTTTGGGAGGGCTCAGGACTTGGATCGTTTAGCTTTCCAAGGCTTTTCTGACCTGTTCGGCCAGCTTGTTTTGGGAAAACGGTTTTTCCAGAAAGTGCACATCCTTCTCCAGGACGCCGTGCCGGGCGATAAGGTCGGCCGTGTACCCGGACATAAACAAGACTTTCAGGGACGGGTGGCGGGATTTGAGCTCCTCGGCCAAATCCTTGCCGTTCATGCCGGGCATGATGACATCCGTAATGAGCAATTGGATGCCGTCCTGGAACTCGTCAACCAGATTAAGGGCCTTCTGGGGAGAGGAAGCAGTCAGCACGCGGTAACCGGATCTTTCCAACATGCTTTTAGCCATGGAAATGATGGCTTTTTCATCCTCAACCAGCAGTACGGTTTCCCCTTTTCCCTCAAGGGGTTCAGCCGCCTGCAAAGCCTCTGACGCAGTCTCCGGCGAGCCATGCCTGGGCAGATAGATTTTAAACAAGGCGCCTTTCCCCGGCTCGCTTTCCACCAAAACGGCGCCATCATTTTGTTTGACGATGCCGTATATGGTGGACAGTCCCAGACCGGTCCCCCGGTCCGGCTTCTTGGTCGTGAAAAAGGGTTCGAAAATATTGGCCATGGTTTCCCGGTCCATGCCGCAGCCGTTATCTTTCACGCTCAAAAGCACATAATCGCCGGGTTTGAGATCCGGGGTGGGAATGCAGGCCTCTGGTGAAACTATTTCATTATGGACGCTTATGCATATTTCCCCGCCGCTGGAAATAGCGTCCCTGGCGTTGACGCACAGGTTGGCGAGCAACTGATCCAATTGGGACGGGTCCATGCGCACAAACCATGTCTCGCTCCCGGGTTTCCAGATCATCCGGATGTCCTCCCCAATCAGCCTGCGCAGCATTTTCAGCATGCCTTCCAAGGTTTCATTCAGATCCAAAACCCTGGGGGCGATGGTTTGTTTTCGCGCAAAAGCCAGCAACTGCCGGGTGACTTCCGAGGATCTCATGGCGGCGTCCAGGATTTCCCTGAAGCTTTCATAAAAGGGATGGGCAGGGGGCATGCCGTCCAAAGCCAGCTCCGAGTATCCGATGATCACATTCAACATGTTGTTGAAATCATGAGCCACTCCGCCCGCCAACCTGCCCACGGACTCCATTTTTTGCGCTTGCGTCAATTGGGCATGGAGTTGTTCCCGCTCGGCCTCGGCCTGCTTGCGCTCGGTAATATTGCGCGTAATGGTTGCCAAGTCGGTCATGTCGCCGGTGGCAATGTCTTCGGTATGGAAAAGGTCGTAAAGAACGGGAATCGCTTCACCCGTTTTGAAATGGCGAAAGCGAAACTCCCCCGCCCATCGTCCATCCCGCATAACGGCGGGAAGAATGGTGTTCCGGAGGTACGGCAAGTCATCAGGCAGGAAGTAATCTTCGATCCTGGTCTGCGCGACCGCCTCTTCCCCATCCAGCCCCACCATCGCCTGCCCGGCTGGATTCACGAAGTAAGCCGCCTGGTCCGTATCCGCCACGCCAATGAAATCCTGACTGCGTTTGATAATATTAGCCAGGACCTGATTGCGCCGTTCCAAATGCTTGCGTTTGGTGATGTCTATGGCAATTTCAAAGCGGACGTCCCTGCCATCCGGCCAACTGATGATGCGATCCGCTATCGCGTAATGCCGGTCAACATGCTTGTTATGGAATTCCCAGTGATGGGAAGCGGGTTTTTGCTTCAATATAATATCGTTGGTGCAGAAAGGGCATGGCGAATCCAGGTTTTGTATGATTTTGTAACATTTTGCGCCGAGGCAATCGGGCGGCAGCATTCGCTGGAAATAGCTGTTGACATACAACAACTCATGGGTTGCCGGGTCGGAGATGTAGATTACCTCGTCAATGCTGTTGAATATGGCGAGCAGTTGCTCCCGTTCTTCCCGCAGCTTTTTTTCGGCCAGTTTATGTTCGGTGAGATCAATATCAATGCAGAATAACTCGGGCTCGCGCCCCGGCAGGCGGACCAAGGCGTGGGATGAATAGACCTGGATGGGCGAACCGTCCTTGCGCATCAATTCCAGCTCGGACGGCGGGATCGCCTCTCCGGTTTCGGCCATTTGGCGCATCTCCGTTTGCACGGCTTCGCGCATGGCGGGAGGAATGATCAAGTCTATCAGGTTTTGGCCAAGGGCCTCTTCCTCGGTGTAGCCGTAAAAGGTTTCCGCGGCATGGTTCCAATAGCTTACCGCGCCGTCCAGGGCGTACCCCTGGACAGCCACCGAGGTCACATTCCGCAGCATCTCCTTGAAACGCATTTCGCTGGCTTTCAGCGCTTCTTCGGCTTGCTTTGCTTCGGTCACATCGCGGGCAATGCCGACATAACCCGTGACTTTCCCGGACTCATCCCTGTTGGGGGACCCCTTGGACATGTGCCACCGCCAGGACCCGTCGTGATGCCGGACCCGATATTCCAGACCGCCTTGTTTGCCGCCGTTCATCACCGTTTTTTCCAGGAAGGCGCGGCACAGGTGGACGTCCTCAGGGTGGACATAAGGCTCAAAGGACTTTCCCACGGCTCGTTCCGCCGGTTCGCCCAGGAACTCCAGCCAATTTGGGGAAACATAGGTAAACCGGCCTTCGGCGGAAAGGGCGTATACAATGTCGTTGGCATTCTCCACGAAAGAACGGAACAACTGCTCGCTTTGACGCAAGGCCTCGCTGGTCCGCGCCAGTTTGATATGGGCGTAGGACATGCGGGAGATAAGATTGATGAGATTGCAGTAAAAGGTCATCACCTGATCCACCGTTTTACGCGACCAGCGAGGGACGGATAGATAGGCCTTAAGATATGCCTCCTCGTCGAATCCATAACGGCGGGCCTGTTCCCGGAAGGCCGCGACGTCGGGCGTTTCATCCTCAAAGAAAAACTGACCGAGGAAGAGGTTGCCGGCGTGTCTCCCGCCAATGACAATCGGGGTCGCCATATCCCACATGTTGTTCTTGCATTTATACAATTTGAAGGTTCCCGGCTCCACGGTGGATGCGAGAAGCGTGTCGCTTTCACGGCAATTTAAGGCGGTTTCGGGATGAACCCGGTGGAATTTGGTGCAGACATCCTGCCAGCCTGTCCCGACAAGGACATTTCCCTCCAGGTCGATAATGCCCACTCCGATGTCCGTCAATGCGTGAAAATCGTCCATCAGGGATTGTATTTGATCAACGTCCAAAACGTCGGCGAGATTCAAACGCCCAATATCGCCTTCCGGATCAAGGAGGGCGTTCAGCTTGGTCCGCACCCTGCTTTCACTCTCCCGCAGGGCCTCTTCGGCTTTCTTGCGTTCCGTAATGTCGGCGGCGACGCTTAAAATGGCGGGCTTGCCGTCCCACTCAATGAATCTTGCCAGCACCTCCAGGGGAAAAGTGGATCCGTCCTTTCGGTGGTGAAGGACTTCAAAGCGCGCTTCCCCCTTCTCCCGGATTTTCCGGTAACGCTCCGGCAGCATGGCCCGGGTCTCCGGAGCGTCCAGGTTATGCAAATCCGTGTTCAAAAACTCTTCCTCGTCAGCGTAGCCGTGCAAGGTGTATGTGGCTTGGTTTCCATAATGAAACCGGCCCTTGAAGTCATGGATGGTTATGGAGGCCGGAGCCAGGTCCAGCATGCGCCCCAACAGGGCTATTCGTTTTTCAGCCTGTTGTTGGGCCGCCATTTTGTCCAGGGCGAACCCTATGTCATTGGCAAGCTCCCTGAACAGGACTTGCTCCTCCTGATTGCCGGCCAGTTCCTCTGGAACGGAGACGGACAACACGCCGTGGATGCGATCCTTGTACCCCAAACGGCAAGTAAAGACCGCCCATCCCCCGTACTCCCGCGTCAGCGGACACTCGGGACAATCCCGCCGGGCGTCCCGGACCACCGTCACCTCATCAGCCAGGAAAGATTGCCGCACACAGCGGGGATATGCACCCTGCATCAGTTGCCGCTCCAGCTGCAAAAAGCCGCCGCTGGCCCGGCCGGATTTAACGGCCGTGACCTGATGGGTTTGGGAGTCCGCCAGGGCGATCCAGGCGTTCTGGTAGCTTGGACCGGCCGTGAGTTGAATGCAGGCCTTTTCTATCAGGCTCAGGGGAGTCTCCTCGGAAACCAAAAGTTTGTTCACGCTGCGAATGGTCAGCAAAACATTCTTGATGTGCGCTTCCCGGGCCTCCGCCTCCGCCAGACGCACCACCAGGGTGTGATTATTCCCCACAATGGCGTCCACCTGACCGTCCCGAACGGCCTGCAGGGCGTCCTCAGCGCGTTTTAGCCTCTTTTGCAGTTCCTCATAGGACGGCGGCGTCTTGAACGTCATCGTGCTTCTCTCCAAACAGGGCTAGGATTTTTTCCTTATCGCTCAAGTTGCCGTAAACCAGGGATTCCATGCCGTGAGCCTCGATCTCCAGGGCGGGCGTAAGATATATTCCTTTTTCCAGGGCGACTTCAGGGGTTGCAACAACATCCACGATGGCTACTTTCAAATTCCATTGTGATATATTTTCCTGGATCATTTTGATGTTTTGCAAAGCGATACGGGAGTTGGGGGCGTCTCCGGCAATGTAAAGCACGGCCCGGCAATCCGGCAGGCCGGAGCCGCAATTCTGGTCATGAGCCGTCATCTGAGGCCTCCCTTTCAATTACCTTCACACCATGGCTGGTAATCCTGAAGTCATGAATCATGTTGGAATGGCTGCGGCCGCGTGATTTCAGTATAACGAGTTTTCTTTCGTATCCCCGGTCCGTTTCCACATTGCGCAGCAAAATCACCGTGTCAATAATGGATGAAAGATCCAGGCCGGTTATCTCTCCCTCCCTGGGGGACGGCGAGGACAGGTTCGTAAGCAGGACCGTTATTCCCTGCTTCTTGCAATGGGTGACCAGCCTGAGAAGATAATCAAAGGCGGAATGCTTGGAGCCCATCCGGCGGCAGGCCGAAATGGCGTCCAGGATCAAATGCCGGGGCTGGAAATCCTCGATGGCCTTGAAAGCCTGGATCAGGTGTTCTTCTATCCCCTGGGACTCCGGCATGGAGGAAATGAACTTTAGATGGCCGGTGTCCAGAGCCGCGTTCATGTCCAGGCCGGGGCTGAGCATGCAGCTTGCCAGCGCGTCCCAGGACTCCTCAAAATCCAGGTATAAAACCTTTTCATGCAAGGATGTTATGGCTCTGCAATAGGAACAGGCAAAGGTGGTTTTGCCGGTCCCGCTGGCGCCGGTGATCAACGTGCAGGAATTACGGCGATATCCCCCGGAAATCAGGGCGTCCAGGTCTTTAACCCCTGAAGTGATGGACTCTCCAAACGCCCGGTGCTGTAAATCGGCCTGGGTTACGGGGATGATCCACAAACCTCTGCCGGTAATCCCAAAAGGATATTCGTTCCTTCCATAGGAGGAACCCCGATATTTCACCACGCGCAAGCGCCTTGTGACCACCTGTTCCGAAACCCTTTGGTCCAGGTGCACGACGCAGTCAGCCATATATTCCAAAAACTCATGATGCCGAAAGGTCCGGGCGCCGGCGTTCGCCTTGACCGTCACCATGGCGGTCAGTCCGGAATCCAGAATCCACTCATGAAGCAAATGGAACTCCCCCCGCTCCCTGGCCTCGTCTCCAAGGAGCCTCAACAGGACGTCCGGTGCGTCAATGACAATATTCTCAGCTTTCATCTCTGCGATTTTATTCTCCAGGATGCCCAGCAAGCCCTGCAGATCGAAGTCTCCGCTAAACACAGCGTCCGGTTTAATGCGCGCGCTTATAAGACTGAGGCGCCCTTGCTCCTCCAGGGCCTTGACGTCCCACCCAAAAGAGCTCGCGTAGCGTCGCAGGGCGTCCTTCCGCTCCTCAAAGGTCAGTAGAATTCCGGGGCCCCCGTTCACTGCGCCCCTGACGAGAAACTCCAGGCCGAACATGGTCTTTCCCGTACCCGGCCCTCCCACAAGCAACGTCATGGCCCCCTTGGGGACGCCCCCCATGAGAACTTCGTCAAACCCCTTGATTCCGGTAGCTTCCTTGGGCGCCTTCCCCGTACAGGCGGAGGCAGGGCCCTGCAATTCGTTAGATTCCATGGGCATCATCACTTCCTTTATTCCGATCTTGCGGAATAGAGAGGGATCATTCTTCCTGGGCCGCAAGCACAGTGGGTGAAATCAACAGCGGCAGGATGAAAACAGGATGCATCCTGGATTCATCGCCGTCCCTTCCGTCTGACGCATCGCCTGAAGGAGACACATTAATCTATTGATATAATACAAAAATAATGCTCCATCCCCAAAATAAAAGGCGGCTGTCAGCGCTCTGCGGGACGATCTCGCAATCATAAATCCTATCCACGGGAATTATCCCTTACATAATCTTAACATCCGTAATCTTTTCTGATCAAGATTAAATATACGGCGTCTGTTTGCCGTCGGCATTGATTGGCCGGCTGCGCACGATTGCGAAACCGCCTGCTCCTGTTTGCAGGAGCCGCGAACCACTCTTGGTGAAACTCCAAAGGCTGTGAGATATCCAAAAGAGGCCCATGGGCGTGATTATTGTTTTTTTTGCAGGAATTCTTACCGCGTCAGGGTCCGATAAATTCTGGGCAGTTTGTGGGGCAGTTCGCGGACGTCGGAGATGAGGTTGTGGTGCACTCCCCCGTAGATGAGATCCAGGTTGATGCTGGTCTGCAGGTTGACCGTAATGGCGTGCACGTGGACCTGCTGGGACCTCGCTTCGGCGATGGCCTTGCGGGTGTCGGCAATGCTGTATTGGCCCTTGTACTCCAGGTCGTTGGGGAAACCGTCGCTCAGCACGATCATCAAACGCACCTTGGAGGGAACCTGGGAAAGCACGTGGGCTGCATGGCGGATGGCCGGCCCCATGCGGGTGTTGCGGGAAGGCGCCATGCCGCTGATGCGCTGCTTGACCTCCGGGGTCATGGCCTCTTCAAAATCCTTGATCCGGGTGTAATCCACCCTAAGCCTGCCGGCGCCGGAAAAGCCTGCGATTGCAAAGGAGTCCCCGACGGCGCCCAGGGCTTCGCAGAACAGGACGATGGCTTCCTTTTCCACGTCCAGGACGCTTTTTTCGGAGCCCGCCGCCAGGTTGCTGGTGGAGCGGGAAAGGTCCACCAAAAGCAGCACGGACACGTCGCGGATTTGCTTGACCCGTTTGATGTACAGCCTTTCGGACGGGGTTCTGCCCATCCTGCGATCCACGGCGTAGTCGATCAAGGCCCGATAGTCGAAGTCGTCCCCTTCCACCCAGTGGCGGAGAATGGCCAGCCCCTGGGGCCGGAGCAACTCAAAACTCTTTCGGATGTTTTTCACCAGCCCGGAGTGCTCCTTGAGCGAGGCGTCGTAAAACTCCCCATGGCTGGGCAGGCCGGGCGAAGCCACCACCCGGCAGTAGTCGGGCAAATAATCCTGGGAATTGTGGTCCCATTCCTTGTACCAGAAGACCGGGGCGTTCAGGTCGTCGTCCTGGGGCAGGGAGTGGGCCAGGTCGCCCGAGTCCCTGAGGGAGGAAAAATCCATGCGCTCCTCCTGCCCGGGCTCCAAAGGCTGGGGCTCGGTCGCTCCCTGCTCCGGAGGCTGCACGATGAGGTCGCGCAAATCCTGTTCGGTCAGGGTTCCGTGCTGGGAGTCCATGCGTTTTTTCAAATCGGACCGGAGGGCGTAGACGCCCATTTGCGACAGCTTGGCCATCAACTGGGCCGCCCGGCGGTCGTTTTCCGGCATGGGCGCGTTTCCGCCCGCCAGGATGGTTCGGCCGAAGGGTACCTGCATGGGCTGGTATTCCCTGACCAGATCCTTGGCCATCATGACGCCGTACCAGGACTGCAAAAATCCCAGCCACGGGCCGTAAAGATCCGCAGTCAGGGCCGCGCTTTGATGCACGTCCGGCGGATCGCCTTCCATGGATTGAAAGGCGTTTAAAGAAGTTTGGATGATCCGTGCAACATCGTCATCCAGGTGGAATTTTTCCATATCCATACCCAGCGCTGCGGGGGCGTAAAGCCAGGTCATGGGAGGCGCGCCCTGCTCCAGGATGCGCTCCATTTCCGCGATCATATAGGGAAATGCGCTCTTGGCGAAGCCGGGGTATTTTTCCAAAAGCAGGCGCCCTACCCTGGCGTGCTCCAGGGCGACGAACAGGTCCCGGGCGATCTGAAAGGCGTCGAATTCCGATAAAAACAAAAACAGGTCCGAGTATTGGGACTGGGTTTCGGGCAGGCTGAATTCCAGGCCCCGGGCCCGGCATGCAAACACAGCCTTTGTCAGGTCGAAATCATAGGTTTCGAACTCGCACAGCCCGGCTTCCAGGCGGGCCAGGGCTTTGTACAGGGCGGTGTTGTTCTCCTTATCCGGGAAAAAGCCCATTTCCCCGGGAAGATACACGGCCCTGCCGTCGGTGATTGACAGGGTGTGACGGCCCACGCCCCGGTTGTGAAGAGGCTCGATGGGCTTGACGTTCAGTCCCTTGCCGGTCCTGGCGCGCAAATACCGGGTGATGACCTGGCGATTGGATTCCAGGGAAACCGTAACCTGCAGGCTGGAAAAGGCGTCAGCGCCCAGCTTGGATTCCAGGCGCAAAAACTTCATGGCCGCGTCCCGGCTGTGGGAAAGCCGGCCCAGGCCTTCGTCCGTAAAAATCTCCAGGGCTTCTTTGTCCAGAAGGTGCACGCCTTTTTCCAGCCCATCGCACAGGGGCTCGATGCAATCCAGGCTGACCTTGCCGACCTTGGCCAGGGCCTGCATCTGAAAGCATCGCCTGGCTTTGGGCAGGTTTTTGGCGGCCTTTGGCAATAATTGAGAAAAAAGCAGGCGCTGATGGTAGGTCATGCTTTGATGGAACACAACGCGGACCAGGTGCAGGTAGGCCGCAGCGGCGTCCGGGTCGTCCCGGTGCATGAGCCAGGAAAAAGCCTCCAAGGGCCGCTCCATGGCGTGGGCGCTCCATTTTTTGACGGAGTAAATGGCGCCGATCAACCGGGCGCCCATGTTTTTTTTGCCCGAAAGAATCGCCAAAGGCATGGATTCGGCCACCAGCTTGCCCAGGGTGGCGCCTTCCCGGCCCGCATGATTGACCAGGTTGCAATACAGGTTGAATCGCCGGTCCGGCTCGTCCAGAATCCGGGCCATGCCCAGGCAATACGCCTTGCCGAAGGCGGTTTCCGAAGCCAGGGCCTTAATGCCGTATTCCGCCAGTCGGGGAATGCGTTCCAGTCGGGTCTTGGAAAGGAGAAGGCCTCGCACCAGTTCCGCGGTTTCGGGATCAGCGATGGAAAGGGGCTCCATCAAGGCCCGAATCCTGGCCAGATTCTCCTGTGCATTTACGCCGGGCTGACCCATGGCTGGCCCCATCCTCTAAAACAGGTCTTCGATGAGATCGAATATGGTTTCTGACAACCCCGGATCATCGGTAATGGGCAGGCACATGCTGGTCAGGCAGGCGTTCTTGGGGGAAATGCCCTGCCGGATCAACTGGGCCGCGTAGATAAGCAGGCGGGTGCTGGCGCCTTCGGCAAGCCCCTGCTCACGCAGGTTGCGGATGCGATGGGCCAGGCCCACCAGGGACAAGGCGGTTTCTTCGTCCACGCCCCCTTCCTTTTCCACGATTTTAGCCTCGTCCTCCTGGGAGGGATACTCGAACTCCAGGCACACAAAACGCTGGCGGGTGCTCTGCTTAAGATCCTTGACCACGGACTGGTAGCCGGGGTTGTACGAAACCACCAGCAAAAAATCCGGGTGAGCTTCCACCACCTCGCCCTTTTTATCCAGGGAGAGAATACGGCGGTCGTCGGTCAGGGGATGGATGACCACGGTGGTGTCCTTACGGGCTTCCACCACTTCGTCCAGATAGCAGATGGCGCCCATGCGCACGGCCCGGGACAAGGGGCCGTCCACCCACACGGTTTCGTCGTCTTTTAAAAGGTAGCGGCCCAAGAGGTCGGAGGCGAACAAGTCCTCATGGCACGAGACGGTGACCAGGGGCCTGCCCAGCTTGTAGGCCATGTGCTGCACAAAGCGGGTTTTTCCGCATCCTGTGGGGCCTTTCAGCATGACCGGCAGCCTGGCGTTATATGCAGCGGTGAAAAGGGGCTTTTCGTCGCCCACCGGCAAATAAAAGGGCTCGTTGCTGATCATGTAAGCGGAAGAGTCGGGAGTTTGTGTATTTTCGAGGGCCTGGCTCATTATGATATTCCTTTTTTTTCTTTTTTGACGACTTCAAAAGGCGAATATAGTGGAGGACCTTCTTTGGGTCAAGGCGCTAAAAAAACTTGGCACGGATTGTCTTGCATCCTTTGGGTTTTATGATATGAACAAGCATCTATCGGGTTTGGAGGCGTTCTATGAAATTAAGATGGAAAGTCTTTCTCCTCTTAATGATTTTTTCCCTTGTACCGCTCATGGTTGTGACCGCCATTAGCCAAAAGGCTACCAAAACGGCGGGGAATATGCTTTCGCACGACAGCCGCACGGCCCTGCTGGAGCTTTCGGAAAGGGCTCTGGAAGTCACGGTGGGCAACACGGCTGAAATCCAAAAGGGATTGGAAAGCGCTTTGGAGTTCCGCATGGCCTCCATGGCGCGCAAGGCGGAATACCTGTACGTCATGCCCGTCCCCGCATCGGACGCCTCTTTGTACTGGAAAAAGGACTTTAACGATCCAGCCAAAGCCCCGCCTGACCTGGCCCCCCATGACGGATATGAAATACGGCATATGGACGGCCAGGTCACGCCGTATTCCATCAGCCTGGAATATCCCGTCATCGCCGCGGCGCCGGGGGTGAATCCTGATGAACATCCCGTGGACAAGGCTGTTTTGGCGAGCCTTAGAAACGAGTTTATAAGCGCCTATAGGGACAGCGAATCCCGTGCAACATCCTGCATAGCCCTGGAAAGCGGCTTGTTTGCAGCCTATCCGGGCCATGGAGAATTTCCCGACGGCTACGACCCCCGGCTTAAGCCCTGGTACAGGGCCGCGCTCACCCAAACCAGCCCGGACAATCCCGTGACCTGGACCTTCCCCATGGTGGACGAAGTGACGGGCCAGGTGGTCTTTGCCGCCTCCACCCTGATCCACGATCCGGAAGGCAAGGTGGCGGGGGTTCTATGCATGAACGTGCTCTTGGAGGAAGTTCTGAACATGGCGGCCATGCCGTCCTCGTGGATCGGCAAAGTGGAAACCTACGACCTGCTTGTGCAGAATAATTCGGATAACGGAGAGCTTGGCGCCCTGGTTCTGGCCCATGACGATTATGTGACCGCCACGCGGGACTGGACCGGCATGATCTTCACGGAATGGCTGGACTCCCAGGACAGGGAAATTTTCCATGCGGTCCTGAAATCCATGGAGCAGGGCAATACCGGCGTGGCCCGCCTCCGCTGCAAAGGAAGGGACTCCATTTGGGCTTTCGCCCCCGTGGGAAGAAAATATTACAAGCTCCTGGTGACCCCCATGAGCTCCATCAACTCCTCCATCAACAAAGCCAATGAAGTGGTGGAAAGCCTGACCCGCAAGCATTTGCTGGTGAATTTCATCGCCGCGTGCTGGGCGCTGCTCCTGGGCGTGATCGGCGCCATGATCATTTCCCGCCTGTTCACCAAGCACATCCATCAAATGATTGACGCGGTCAAACGCCTTGCCAGGGGCGATTTTTCCGTGCACATGGACTTTGAAATCAGCGACGAACGGGGCGAACTGATCACGGCCTTCAACGAAATGGTGCCCAGGCTGCGTGAAAACGTGCGGTTGAAAAAGGCTTTGGAGCTCGCCCACGAAGTCCAGCAAAACCTGCTGCCCGTGGATGCGCCCCTGGTGACGGGCCTGGACATCGCCGGCGCCATTGTCTATTCGGACGAAACCGGCGGCGATTATTACGATTACCTGGAATTTGACGAAACCAACGATCATAAAATCACCGTGGTGGTGGGCGACGTGTCCGGCCACGGCATTCCTTCCGCCCTGCTCATGACCACGGCCCGTGCTTTGTTCCGGCAGCGCTCCAGCATGCGGGGCAGCATCACCAGCATCGTCTCGGACGTCAACAAACTGCTGACCCGCGACGTGGGTCTCTCCGGGCGCTTCATGACCCTGTTTTACATGGACCTGGACACACAAAAAAAGCAGGTCAAGTGGCTGAGAGCCGGACACGACCCCGCTCTGGTCCTGGACTCCAACACCGGAGAGTTCTCCGAATTAAACGGCGAAGGCATCTTCCTCGGCGGCATAGAGGATTATGAATACAAAGAATACGAGCGGGAAATCCACGCCGGCCAGATCATAGCCGTGGGCACCGACGGCGTTTGGGAAGCCAGAAATCAGCAGGGCGAGATGTTCGGCAAGGAAGCCTTCAAGCAGATCATTGCGGACAACGCCCATGAATCCGCCCAGGTCATCATGGACAAGGTCTTTGAAGCGGTGGAAGCCTTCCGCCGCCCCGTGCACCAGGAGGACGACATCACCCTGGTAATCATCAAGGTTTTAAAATAAGGAAGGCGTAAAGCAAGCTACATTATATTTAATTTCAGTTATTTAAAGAAAAATCACTCACCTCTGCCAACCTATTGGAATAAAGTTGTGGACCTTCATGGGAGGAGCTTTTATGCAAAATAGGGAATCGGACCTATATGAATTCGATTTCGGGCCAATGGCGCTATTCTTCAATTATAGCCATATTCTCATCCTATTGGGCCTTTTAGCAGCCGGCGCGGCTGAATTCATCGCCCGTTTCAAGTTTTATCCCGATGTTATAAAAATGTTTCCTGCTGTAATAACGTGTGTAGGAGTGATTGTTTTTTTACCGCTTTACGGTTTCATTCGGGTTCTTTTCCACAAAATGGCCTACAAAGTAACTCTCAACATGCATGATAACGACTTGACTCTTTGGGTTCTTTTTAAGAAAGAGCCGCTTCATATCCCTTTGTCGGACTTAAAAAGCGTCAGGATGAAATGGACTATCAATTATGTTCTTACAGACGGAACAATAATTCGGGGGATGAATACAGAAAAAGCATTTATTGACTTCCTGCGTAAGAACAACATCGATGTTGAGTGGGTGGGCTACGGCAAGCTACGAAAAAAGCATTACATATAGATACAAAAGAGTTGGGCGAATCCGCTGGGCGGCCCAGGCATGCAATGCCTGGGGCCGCAAGGCCAAAAGGCGCGACCAGGAAAGATCATAGGAATTGAAATGGCCGGCGGGCGGACGGCGTCGGTTGAATTCCTGTTTTTGTTTGGTTTTGGATACGCCTTCCTTTCGCCCAGAATCCATGGATTTCCAAGTCTGAAGACGTCTTACTACATGCGCTTGCGCGCCCTGGCAGGATACGGCTCTGCCAGGGCTACCCACTGACAGGCTGTTTGGGCGATGGTCAATTTATCGGAGGATCGCAGCTTGCATTTGTTGGGTTTCGCAAGCTCAACCCAACCTACGTCTTTTCATGTAAAAATAGTAGGTTGGGTTAAGAAGTCCGCCTTAATAGCGCTACGCCGGCAACATGGTCTTTGGACTTCGAACCCAACATTTTAGGTCCGTCATGCGTTTTTCAGATGGGTGCGGGAGTCGCTCCGCTAACCATGACCGATCATTGGACAGGGCGGCCCAGGCATGCAATGCCTGGGGCCGGAGGCCAAAAGGCGCGATCGGGAAAGATGGTTGAAATTGGGACTATTCGGCGGCCGGCCGGCGTCGGTTGAATTCCCTATTTTTGTTCGGTTAAAAATGGCAATTATTATTTACCGATACTCCTCCGCCAGATCGGCGATGGCCTGCAGCACGGGTCCGGCTTTTTCCCTGACCAAGGCCTGGCAGGCGTTGTCGTAAGGCGTGTCCGACAGGTTGACGATGGCCAAATAGGCCCCAGCGCGCCGGGCGTATTCCGGCATCATGGCTGCGGGGTGCACCACCAGGGTGGACCCCACAACCAGAAAAAAGTCGCAGGATGACGACAGCCGGGCGGCTGCTTCCACCTCTTTTTGCGGCATGGCCTGGCCGAAGGATATGGTGTCGGGCTTCAAATATCCGCCGCAATGGCATTCGGGCGCGGGGTCTCCGCCCAGGATGCGCTGCTTGGCCTCGGCCACGGTGGATGTTTCTCCGCAGGTCATGCACCTGACCCGGCGCGTGTTTCCGTGAAGCTCGATGACTTTATCGCCGGGTATGCCCGACTCCTGATGCAAGCCGTCGATGTTCTGGGTGATGATCGCCTCCAGCAGGCCCATGTCGTAGAGTTTGGCCAGGGCTTGATGACCTGCGTTGGGCCTGGCTTTTTCCAGGCCGTCCCACATGGCGATTTTCTGGTCCCAATAGCGGACTCTGGCGTCCCGGGAGGACATGAACTCGTCAAAATACACAGGCCGGTACTGATCCCAGATCCCGCCCTGGCTGCGAAAATCCGGAATCCCCGACTCCGTGGAGATGCCTGCGCCGGTGAAGGCGATGTTCCTTCCGCCTTCCGCGATTTTTTTGGCGATTGCTTCCAGAATATCCTGCATGGGAGACTCCTTTTTTAAGTGTATTAAGCGAATCCGTTGCATTTGCCTGAAAAAACTCCCGCCAAAGCGCCGCTTAATCCCCCTGAATAGAAACAAAATTTTGGACGCTGCATGGCTTAAAGAATTTTCTCATGCAGCATGCGAAAAGTCAAAGTCCATTCGTTGACCTGAAAATAAGCGTTCAGTTACAATCGAGCGGTCGAAACAAATCAGGATTCAGAATTATCAGGACAAATGCAGCCGTAACGCGTGAAATTCAGTGCGGGGCCTCCCCGCTTATATGCGCTATTGGAGACAGAGGGGAAGCAGGCTTACATGGCCTGCTTATTGCATCCATGCCCTAATTATTCTGCAGGCAAATGGATTTGGGACGACAATGCTTGGGGAACTCCCATATCTTACCAAAAATTAAAAAAATCGGCTTGAACGAACCTGAAAGGCAGAAGCGCTCCGCACGCCATTTTTTTGGCGACCCCGGCGTCCATCATAGCGTCAGCGCTTTAGCATAACTGTTTCATCATCTTGACCCAAGGAGGCATCCATGAAGAAGGCGATTGTGGCTATTCTGGTTCTATTGACCTTTTTGTCAACAGCCCACGGGGCCGTAATAGGCGACATTGACGGAGACGGACAAATCACCCTCAACGAAGCCATCTATGCGCTCCAGACCGTGGCGGGATTTTCGGGCCAGGGCCTGACCCAGGAGGAGCAAGGGGATTACCAGCAATCCACGGACCAGACCATTCTGTATATGAACGACCCCAACGGCGAGACGGCGGTGGAAAACCTGCTCGCCGTGTTTGACGCCCTGGGGCTGATCGCCGCCGTGGAAAGCGGAGACGCCTACGCCTACCTGGCCAACGCCTCCAGTTTTTCGTGCGGGTCCGTGGCGGATAACGGCGCCAATACCGTGACGTTCACCCTAAGCGGCTGCGGCATGGTAGGGACCATCGTAGTGACCGTGAGCACGGACGGCCAGTACACGGTCTTCAGCATGACCTTTACGGACGTCAATTATAACGGCTGCGTGATCAACGGCGCGGCAACGGTCAAGGTCGCTGTTTCCGGCGATACGGCCACGATTATTATTCAATCCACGGCCCTGAGCGTGTGCGGCGTGGCCCTGAACGGCTCCATTACCGTCGTTATGGACAAAAACACCGGAGAAATCGGCACGGTCACCGTGGCCAACACCACGTCCTTTACCATGGACGATGGAACGGTGGTGGATATCACCGCGGAAATCACCTACAACCCGGACGGAACCGTTGACGGCACGGCCACGACCAGCATGGACGGCCAGGATTACTCCTTTGTCATCAGCGGCGTGACCGTGGACCCGGCCTGCGGCATCCCCAACTCCGGGACTATTTCCATCAACGGCTTTGTCATGGATTTTTCCAACACCACCTGCGACGATCCCACGGTGGTTGTGTACATCCGGGGCGTACCGGTTGAAATGAACCTGAAAGACGCCCTGAACCTGGTTTTGGGCGAAGAAGCCGTCAACTTTTTGATGGAGGAGCTTGCCTCCATGGTTTCCGGCGTGGAGGACATGAACGACGCCGTGGAAATGCTCAACCTGGATAACGCCATGGACGACAGCCGCAAAGTGTTGGGCGATCCGGATACAATATACAACAACCTGCGCACGGCGGATTTCGCCTGCGGCAGTGTATCCGTGGGCCTTTTGGCCCGGCAGGTGGTGTTCGACTTCGACCCTGCCTCCGAATGCGGCGTGGACGGCGTGATTACCGTAACCGTCACCAAGCCGGAGTCCGCCATTATATTTGAAATGGACTACGATCAGGTGACGGTGGGAACCTGCACCATCGACGGCCAGGCCTCGTCCACCCTCTCCTTTGACTCGGGAAACATCACCTACACCCATACATCCAGCAACCTGACCGCCTGCGGAGCGACCCTGAACGGAACCTTTTCCGTGACCGTGGACGCGACGGACGGGTCTCTGGAATCCGCTTCCATGGCCAACGCCGTCACTTACGACACGGGGAACGGACAAATCACCGTGGTTTCCGATCTCACCAGGGATTCCCAGGGCGTGAGCGGAAACGTGGACCTGACCACGGACGACGGATATTACGACTGCACCCTGTACAACATCACCATTGACTGGGCCTGCGGCATACCCAACGGCGGAATTCTGGTCGTCAACGGGGTGGTCTTGGACTTCTCCAATACCACCTGCGATAACCCGGTGGTCACGGCTACGGTCCGGGGCGTCAGCGCGCAACTCTCCCTGGAAGACGCCGTCAACCTGCTTAAGGCGGAAGACCCGGCGACCTATATGCTGAACTTCCTGAGCGGAGCCGATCAAGTCACGGAAGGACTGGAAGGCCTGCAGGAGGTCATGGAGCAGACCGGCATCCAGGAAGCGCAGGAAAAATACGGTTTCGGCGACCGCAAAGCCTACACCGTGGACGACGTACTTAACGAAATCGCAACGACCTTCGGATGCGGCGACGTCGCCATTATCATAGGCGCGCCCGCCCTGTCCCTGGAGTTTGACGGAACCTGCGGCATCACGGGCACGTTGACCATCACGGGCACGCAGACCCAGGACGGCATTGATTGGGCCATGGATTTCAACCAGATCGAGGTGGAAGGCTGCGTCATTGACGGCCAGACCCAGTCCACCCTGATTTTCGGCGACGGCGCCGTGCTTTTTCAACATACAAGCTCCAACCTCTCCCTGTGCGGCAACGAACTGGCCGGGACCTTTACAGTTTCCGTGGACTCCACCACCGGCTCCCTCAATTACATCGCCGTAGACACGGTTGCGGAGTTTGAATACAACCAAAAAAGCGTCGCCGTGGACGCAGAAGTCTTTTATATGCCCGGCGCGGGCCTTTCAGGCGATGCAATCCTGACGGTGGACGGAAAAACCTTTGACTGCACCTTTGACAACATAACCATCGATCCGGCCTGCGGCATTCCCAACGGCGGAGCCATGACCATCAACGGCGTGACCCTGGATTTCTCCGCAACCACCTGCGACGATCCCACCGTGGCCGTCTCCGCCGGAAACCTGAGCACAACCATGTCCATTGACGAGGTCATGAACCTTCTTATGATGGAAGATCCCATAAACGCCCTGCTGGCCGCCGTGGGAGGCGACAACTCCACCCAGGAGGCTATTGGCAACCTGTTGGACGAAGCAGCCATATGGCAGGCGGAGAATAGTCTCCGCTCAAGAAAAATTGACGGAACCCTGACCGACTGGTTTAATGCATACAACGGTTCTTCCTTTGCCTGCGGATCAATAAACGTCCAGGCGCTTCAAAAAAAGCTCACCATCACCTTTGACGGTTCGGAGCCCTGCAACGCCACGGGTGAGGTAGTCGTGGAAGTGTCCAAGCCGTTTGAATTTTTCATATACACCATAACATTCAACAATGTCACCACAGAGGCTTGCACCATCAACGGCCAGATCACAGGCGTTTTCGACTTCGATACCATAGAAAATGCGGTGGCGTTCATTAGCGAAACCACCAACCTGCAGTTCTGCGCCAGCACGTTTAACGGGTCTTCGGCCTTCGTCATCAATACGAACGACGGGTCCCTGGAATCCGTGACCGTAGACACGGACGTCAGCCTGGAAATGGACGGCGAATCCGTGACGATCCAGGCCAAGCTGGTCTACGACAGCAACGGGATTAACGGAACTGCGGACATCAAAAAAGGACGCAAGACTTACGAATGCGTGTTTGAAAACGTAACCATCGACACGGACTGCGGCATTCCCAACGGGGGAACCATTACGGTCAACGGCGTGGAAGTGGATTTCTCAAGCACGAGTTGCGCCAATCCTTACGTCACCGTTACGGTGCGGGGCAGGTCCGTGCAGATGTCCCTGGAGGACGCCGTTGCCATGCTTTGGTAAAATCAGGACTATTGGAGGAAAAAACCTGATTTTGTAACATATGGCCTTCTTGCTGCGACTACTATGGTAGACTAACAGGACTATCGGCCGGGAGGGGTACGCCATGCTTAAGAAGACTTGTTTGAGCTTCATCATACTCGCTGCTCTATCATGGGCGACGGGCATGCCGGGCGCTTTTGCCATGGAAGATATGAGCGCTGAGGAATTAGCGGCTGTCGAAACGCCGACGAACATCCAGGGGCGCATTTGCAAGGGACCCGAAAAGCCTTGCAGGCAAAACGCGGACCTGGAGCCTCTGGGGAATGAAGGGGACTCTGCGAGAGCGGAATCCTTGGACGATGAGTTTCGGAATTTTGATCTCGACATGCGTCTTTCGGAGGAAAGGGCTTATTCCGGCGCCGACTCATTGGACTTTTCAACCCCTGAGTCCGAGCCCGAAATAGTGGTCATTTCGACGGTGCAGGAAGGCTTGGACGTTATCAATGAGTTGACGTCCAGCGCCAACAAGTCGGCCGGGGGCGGTTTGGTTTTCTCTTTGGATAAGGAACATAACAGGATCAACATGGTCGTCCAGCCCGGCCTATAGGGCAGCGCCCGGCAAGACTGTTTGTCGGCTGCCGCCCAGGGCGGCAAGTTAAGAACTCAACTTTCGGGATTGGAAGTAGTGCTTTGAAATCAAGCATTTATGTATGCGGCTCAGATTTATCTATATGCCAGAGCCCGAGAGTCATGGTCCCTTCCCCCCTGGCGGGGGAAGGGCAGGATGGGGGGGAACTATCCGTAATAACGTACAATATCACCCCCACCCCAACCCTCCCCCGTCAAGGGGGAGGGAGTTTTGGGGACGCCGGCCTTGATGCTTTACACCTCATAGCCTACTGCAATCCTTTGAATATATGCAGAAAAATTGATTCCCGAAAGTTGCGTTAAGAGGGTGCGCCGCGGCCATGCCTCGGCAGCAAAGGAGATCTTCACGCAAAAATAACGCCGCCGGCCCGGATTGATTTCCGGGCCGGCGGTTTTTATTTGAACCTTAGTTTGGCGTGAACGAAATCATCCAACCAGCAGCGCGTTGTTCTTCAGGTAATTCAGTCCGTTCTCAACGACCTTTTCCATGGTCGTTTGAATGAATTCCGGGTCCTCAACGGGTTTGCCTTCGCGTTTTAGGGAAAGGACGCCTTCTTTCACCAGGGCGACCATGCCTTCCACCAGCGCCGCCTTGTCCCGGGTTCCGTCCGCCAAAGGAATCATGTTCATCAGAGCCGCGTCCAGGGGCACGGTTTCGTGGCGCTGATTGACCGTCCGGGGACGCATTTTGGCGTATGCAGCGCCCAAAGGGCTGACCTTGGGCTTTTCGCTGACTTCAGAGACAAAATCGCCTTGCCACAAGTGGTATTCCACAAGGCTGATGGTCATGCATTGCAGCATGTCTGCGAGAAGAATTTGCTTAAACTGCGCGTCTTCCACTTTTTCGGCTTCGGCTATCCCCTCTTCCACCAATTTCTTTTTGGCGGCGGCCGTCAATTCATCGATGCCCAAGGCCTTGGGCCAGACTTCTTTAAGCGCAAACAGGGCGGCTTTGGTAATAGGCCGGGATATGGAAATGGAGGGGCCTTTGGGGCTTTTGAAGGTAATCCGGGTTTCTGCGGACAGGTCGGTCAAATCGTCCTGAGCCTTGGCCGAAGAGGCAAAAAGGTATTTTTCAAGGCGGTCCGCCGTCACGTTGCGATTGACGGGGCTTCCGGTCTTGCACATGATGGTCTGGCGAAACATGCGGTTGCGGACGAAATCCATGTATTGCTCGGTCTGAATGATGTTCTTGCTGACCCTCTTGAGCGTCTCGCTGACCTCTTTGGAAAACCCGGACGTGAGCATGGTGCTGAAATCGGATTCTCCCAGGTATTGCACCCCGTGTTTGTTGGCCATTTCGGCGAACTGATGAAAGTACATGGGCTCGTTCCGATCCTCAAGGTGCTCGTGAAAAAGGTAGTAGTCCTTGCTCTTTTTCAGGAGGTCCATCTCGCTTTTCAAAAGCAGGCCGTAGTAGTTGTTTTCCGTGGGAACGGATTTGGCCAAAAAGTCCACCAAAGCCCTCGCCTGCTGCACCTTGCGCGGTTGATCTTCAAACTGGGCTGTGTGGTACAGCATCATGTGGCGGATCATGCCGCGCATGTGCCAGCCGGGATACACATTATAAGAAAGGTAGGCCAGGCCGCCGTCCGTGAGATTTTCAGAGCACACGGCCATCATTTTTTCCTGCACTTCCCCAGGCACCCAGGAAAATACGCCGTGGGAAATGACAAAGTCGAACTTTCCCCAGGACTCGTCAATGTCCATGATGCTGGCGTTTTCAATGCGGATGTTTTTCAGGCCCAGGTCCTCGATCACATTGCGGCCGACCTTCACCTGCTCCAGGGCCAGGTCCACGCCCACAAATTCCGCCTCAGGAAAGTGATAAGCCATGGGAATGAGGTTGCCCCCCGACGCGCATCCCATTTCCAGCACCCGGCATTTTTGGATGTCCGGAGGATTCAAGCCGAAGAGCGCCGCCAGGGCCGCCAGGCGTTGCGGGTGCGTTTGCGGGAAAGGGTTGCTTTCATAAGGGACGTCATCATAGGAAGTGCGCTGTACGATTTCCTCGGTCATTTTTTCGCCTTTCACAATATTGCTTTATGGAAGTGTGGGATGGGAACCAAGCCGGTATTGTGAAATACCTAACAGTTCACATAAAAAACGTTGCCTTTTGCATGGCTTTCTTTTAGTAGAGAGAATGTAAATGGTCAAGTATTTAAAATGTATATGGCGGTTGACCGCAAGCAATCAGTGTGGTAGACAGGAATTCTGATTCCAACCATCTATCCATGGGTTTTGCACAATCGTATTCCAGATGAATTGAAAGGAGAAACCTGGTATGGCAGAACAAGGCATTTACAAAAACCCCATCTTTCTTAACTCCGTGACGCACAAATCGGTCAAAGTGGCCCCGGTGAAAGATTACTCTTTTGCATCCAAACTGAACTCCGTTGTGATCGTAGGACAGGAGTTCCTGGAAGCCGCTAAATTTTTTCCGGTTGTTTTCACGCGTGCGGGGGAAGATCAGATAGTTCCTGTGGCTATTCTTGGGTTGCGTAACGAAGAAAACCTGTTTGTGGGCAAGGATGGCAAATGGAAAGAGGGGTCTTACATGCCTGCCTATTTCCGCCGTTATCCTTTTGTCCTGGCTTCCAACGTGGGCGAAGACGCCTCCTACGCCGTTTGCGTGGACTCGAACTTCGAGGGCTTCGGCAAAAGCGAAGGCATGGCCCTGTTTGACGACGACGGCAAACAAACCGACGAGTTCAAAAGAGTGGTGCAGTTCCTTCAAAATTACCAGGTGCAGCACGAGGCCACCAAAGAAATGGTCAAGCTGCTCCAGGAATATGAACTGTTCAAAGACGTTTCCGCTAACATCACCCTGCCCAAGGGCGAAAAAATCGGGTTCGGCCGCCTGCTGATGGTGGACGAAATGGGAATTTTCAACCTGGACGACGAAAAAATCGTCAACCTGGTCCGCACCGGCTACCTGGCCTGGATCTATTCCCACCTGTACTCCCTGTCCAATTTCAGAAGCCTCATGGGCATGATCAAATAAGACAGGTTTACAGCCAGTAAAGAATCAAAGGCAGTCCTGCCGGGCGTCTACCCCCGGCTTGACTGCCTTTTTTTTGCGCGGATAAATTGGACCGTTGTTTTCCTCGTTCCCATGCTTTGCGTGGGAATGCATACCATAACTATTTGAAACCCAAATAATTTCAAACAGATGCCACTCGACTTGAAGCCCTTAACGCACAAAATGTAAAATCAGCTATTGCGCTCCATTTCGATGAACGCCTTGATTTCGTTCAATACGAAGTATTTTTTCAAGGCCCGGGCCAATTCCTCCTGGCTGGCGGCCTTGCCCGTGACTTCCTCCATAAATTGCATGGCGAAGTCCAGGGCGTCGTTCAGTTCCTTTTCCAATTTTTCCGGCATGCTGTTCTGTCTCCCGATTTTTGTTGCTGACGGCCCGGCCTTAGTCATCCGCACCGTTCATTTTTTTTCTAAGCATATCCAGGCGAATCCGGTGCCTGTCCGCATCCGGATTCAAACGCACCGCCTGGGTGTATTGCACCAGAGCTTCGCTGTTTCTGCCCAGCCGTTCCAGGGCCAGGGCCAGATTGTAGTGGGCGAAGGCGAATTCCGGGTCCAGGCGAATGGCTTCCCGGAAATAAGGAATAGATACATTCTCCCGGCCCTGGTTGTAAAGAGTGGTTCCCGCATTATAAAAGGCCATGGACGTCATTTGATTTTTAAACGGCAAAGGCTGATTGACCAGCAGGGCTATAACAAGCGCCGACGCCAGACAAAGCGCAAGCTGCTTAATGCGCCAAGCCATGAGCATCGGCGCCGCCCCGGCCAATCCCGCCCCTGCGAATATGGCCAGAATAGGGATAATCGGCGCCCTGTACCGGGCGAACACATAAAACAAAATGGTGGAGGCGAAAAAACCCGCCGCCGAAACATATAGCAGGCCCAGGCTTTTCTTGTCCCGAATGGCGACGCATACTCCGAAAACCGCCAGGGGCAGCAGTATTCCAAAATGAAAATTTTCGGCAATGGCTCCCAGAATGCGGGAATGCTTCTCGTAGATGTACTGGCATTCGGTGTCCGGCAGTTCGGTTGCGTTCCAGAACAGCCAGGATTTTTGCAGCATAAGCGCGGCCCAATGGCCGGGGCTGGACAGGATGAAGTCCAAAGCCTTTCCTGTCCAATAACGGGAAACCTGGGCCGGAGTCAGCTCCCGCCCTTCGGCCTCCTGGGCGAGGCGGGTTGCGTCCTCCCGTTCGAACTCGGTCATGCCCCGGCCTTCCACCAGAGGCATGTACATGCCGTTGGCCTCTGGATTGTTGCCTATGTAAAAATTGGGGCCGAACTGGGAGGTTGTAATAAAAAACCGCCCGCCCACTACCTGGTTTCTGACGCCTACCGGTATAAGGATCAGGGCTGTCCCAAGAAAAAACGCAAGCGCCCAGGACAAGCGTTTTCTCCTTGATTGATCCCCATAGCCCCAAAAGATCCACAGGCCCGCCAGAAAAACCAGCAGCAACGCATTTTCCCTCACAAGGCACAGCAGGCCCAAACAAACGCCGCTTGCAAGCCATACAAAACGGGACGGGGCGTCTTTCCCTTTCCCTGCAATGTATAGAAACAGCGCCGTAAAAAAGAGGGCCAGTACAGTCTTCTGGATGAGTACGTCAAAATAAACGGCCGGAGGGTAAAGGGCCATAAGAAAGCCCGCAACCGCTCCGGCATTGAGGGAAAAATAACGTTTTCCCGCCGCGGCGGTCAGGACGCAGGTTATGCTTCCGATCGCCGCCTGGATAAGGCGGACCGTGAAGAGGTCCGGCCCGAAAATCCGATAAACCGCCCCCAGAAAATAAGGATACAACGGGGCCTGGTAAAACACCTTGTCCCCCAGCCAGTCCCCTCCGGCGATCTCCCTGGCCCAGGCGTCATAGGACGCCGCATCGTTCATAAGCAGAGAAAACAAGGGCGTCCGGGAGATTTCCAGGCAGTAAAACAGCCGCACCAAAAAGGCCGTTGCAAAGACGGCCCCCAAAAGCGCCATCCAGCCTCGCCGCCCTCCCCCGCCGTTTGCGGATATCCCCCGATGCCCGGCGTCTTCCAAAAATCTACTCTCCGATAATCTTGACCAACACCCGTTTTCTGCGGCGGCCGTCAAACTCTCCGTAGAAAATCTGCTCCCAGGTTCCCAGGTCCAACAAGCCGTCCGTGATGGCCACCACCACCTCGCGGCCCATGATCTGGCGCTTCATGTGGGCGTCCGCGTTATCCTCGCCCACGTTATGGCGGTACTGCTCCACGGGAGCGTGGGGCGCCAATTTTTCCAGCCACACCTCGTAGTCATGATGCAGGCCGGATTCGTCGTCGTTGATGAAAACCGAGGCCGTGATGTGCATGGCGTTGCACAAAACCAGGCCTTCCCGGATGCCGCTGTCAGCCACGCATTCCTGGACCGTGCGGGTGATGTTGACAAATCCCCGGCGGGCGGGGATTTCAAACCATAATTCCTTGCGATACGATTTCATGTATTCCTCCCGTGCTATGATGCAATCATGCTCCAGGCATAGAGGTTTTGCTTGTCTATTGCAACGGGTTCTTTATACGGCGGGCGATCTCCAGGGCTTTTTGGGCCTCCAAAAAATCCGGTTTGGCCGCCAGGGCCTTTTCCAGATAAGCCTGCGCCCGGGCTCCGTCGCCCAGGGCCAGCAGCATGAGCCCGTAATTGTAATTGACTCCGGGATTATCCGGGGCTGAGACTGTCAAGATCTTCATGAGGGCCGCGCCTTCGGTCCGGTATCCGGCGTGGAATAAAGCCTGAGCCTTGCCGTACAGAACCGCCGGGTTGTCCGAGTCCAGCAGCAAGGCCTGGTCGTACAACCCAAGCGCTTGGCGATACTCGCCCAAATCCTCCAAAACCTGGGCGAAAACCAAATGCACTTCCAGGCTTTGCGGCATGAAAGCCAAGGCATTTTCGAAAAAAACCCGGGCTTTTTCAGGATGGCCCTTTGCAGCCAGCAATTTGGCCAGCATCAGGTTGGCCCGCCCCCAGTCCGGGTCGGACGCCGTCGCCCAGGCAAAATGCCTTAACGCACAATGCCGGTCATTCAAACGCAAACAGGCCATGCCCGCGTTCCAGTGCCCCAGAGCGTTGACGGGATCCAGGCTCAAAGCCTTTTCCGCCAGGGCTTTCGCTTGGGCGTAGTCTCCCGCGGCGAATGCGGCCTGGCTCAGGTTGTTCCAGGCTTCCGGGTAATCCGGCTGAATGGCCGCAGCCTGCCTGAAATGCTCCACAGCCTCATCCAGCTTCCCCTGCCCCGCCAGGATGGCGCCCAGGTCGTTGTGGGCCTGATAGGAGTGGGGGTTGATTTCCAGAGTGCGCTCCCACAGGGTCTGGGAATCCTTAAACAGCAGGGTTTGATTCCAGGTCAACACGCAGAGCCCGGTAATAATCAAACCGGATAAAATCGCCGCAGGAACGGGGCTCCTTTTATAAAGCCGGACGGCCGCCGCCCCAACCAAAGCCAAAAGCCCTATGCAGGCCAGATACTGGAAATGGTCCGCCACATAAGAATAGCGAAAAGGATAAACCCGAAAAAAGCCCAAAGCGGGAAAAAGCCCAATCAGATAAAACAGCATTCCGGCGAAGGGCCCGCGGGATATGCGCTTCCTAAGACGCCAAAGAAGGCCGGTAAGCAAAATCATCCCTGCAGGGTATAGATACAAAACCCACCTGGACGCGTCCAGGTTCCACCTGGGATAGTTGAAGGCCAGATTGACCGGCGCCAGCAGCTTGAGGGCGTAAAACCAGGACGAGCGGCCGGCCAGGATGATTTTCTGCGCCGGACTCAAGGCCCAATCCTCGCCCCAGGCGCCCACGTGATGCACCTCCAGCCAAGCTGTGTGCAGCCCGAAAATTAGGCCGAGGGCGATAAAAGGCGCCAGGCAGGCCGACTCCTTTAAGGAGACCCGGCCTCGCTTGAACCACAGGACAACCATCACGGCCAGAGGCAGGGTCGCCGAGGTGGTTTTGCTTAACAGCGCGCAGACGTAAAGGACGAGCCCCGCCCAATACCATGGAGACGATGGGGCTTCATCGCCGGAGGGAAAAAAATATCGCAGCAAACACAAGCCCGAGCCCAAATAAAACACGCCGGACAGGACGTTCTTGCGCTCCGTAATCCAGGCCACGGTTTCCACCTGAACCGGATGCACGGCGAACAAGAGCGCGGCCAGCCACGCTCCGGGAATCTGCAGCAGAAAAAGCGCCCGCCACAAAAGCAGGGCCGCCAGGATGTGCAGGCACAGGTTTACTGCATGGTATCCTAACGGGTTGAATCCCCAAAGGTTGTGCTCCAACCGGTACAGGGTGTGAACCAGGGGGTAATATTGGGGCGTGGCTTCCCTATCAAACCAGATGCGGGACAGGCCGTCATGTGCGGTCAGCGCGGGATTGGCGGTCACGTAGTGGTCGTCGTCCCAGATA
This sequence comes from Desulfatibacillum aliphaticivorans DSM 15576, assembly GCF_000429905.1. Lineage (NCBI taxonomy): Bacteria > Pseudomonadati > Thermodesulfobacteriota > Desulfobacteria > Desulfobacterales > Desulfatibacillaceae > Desulfatibacillum > Desulfatibacillum aliphaticivorans. The sequence continues at coordinate 64,216 of NZ_AUCT01000030.1, forward strand.
AATCCCCCGTGCAAGGCGGGATAAAAGGCCCCAAACACGATAATCGCCAGAACAAATCCGAAAAAGGTACTCCGCCGGGTCAGGCTCATTTACCCCCCATTGGCCATAGCCTGAGTTCCTTTGCGATGATGGAAAAAATTCTTGTGAAACAATAGTAACATAGGGCGCCGGGTTTATCCAGGCCGATTTTCGCCGATTTTCGTTGAGAAGTCAGGCCGTAAGGAGTATGCTAAGGGCCGAAATCTTTCCTTCGCCGACGGAAGCAACATGGACAAGATCATCATACGAGCAGACAAAAAGTACCGAAACCGCATGCTTCGGTATCTGTTTTTAGGGATAGCCGTGGGCGGGCTCATTGCCTTTGCGTTCATGCCGTCCCTGCTGGAATTCGCGGGAAGGACCGGAGACCGCCCCCAGATGATCATGCACGTGCTGTTCGGGGGCCTGATGGTTTTATTCCTCACCCTGTTTCCCTTGGGCTTGTACCTCATGGCCGTGGGCAAGCTCACCCTGACCTACGGCAGATTTCCGCCTCCGGGCATCCGGGTGATCCGGGACACGGTCCTGATTCAGGGGCGCGACGCCTTGCAACGGGGCAGGATCATCATTTTTTCATCTTTTATGCTCATGGGATTGGGCTTGTGGGGCATTGTGAAGGTGTACCGGCTGGCCCTTGCCATGCTTGTCTGATCTTGTTTGGAAAAACCCGCAATTGCCGATTGACAATCCTCGCCCCTCTGCCTACAATTAAAAATTCAGGTCCGGTTGAGAGGAAACCCGTCTCCCGGCCCGGGCGGCTCCATCGCCGCTCAACCCATGGAAGAAACAGCCGGCAGGAGGCTTATTAGATGGTTAAAGACACCTATTCAAAAATGCTCATTCTTCGATTTCCCAAAGGCCGGGCCGACAGCCCGGTGGTGTGCAACCTGGCCAGGGAGTACGATCTGACCTTCAACATCCTCAACGCCACCATATACCCCCGCAAGGAAGGGGTGATGGTTCTCCAGCTCTTTGGAACCCCCCAGAATTTCGAACGGGGCATGGCCTATTTGAAGCAGGAAGGGATCAAGGTCCAAAAGACGGAAGAGGAAATCGGCCGGAACGAAGATGTATGCACCCACTGCGGAACCTGCACGGCGGTCTGCCCCACGGGCGCCTTGTCCGTCTCCCGGCCGGACATGCACGTGGTTTTTGACCAGGAAAAATGCAGCGTATGCAAGCTGTGCGTGCGGGTCTGCCCGCCCAGAGCCATGAATCTGCATCCCGTAGACGATTTGTTGCCTGAAGTGTAGGGCCTCCCATGGCTTCCCGGATCGCCATAGCCATGAGCGGAGGCGTGGACTCCATGATCTCCGCTTATCTGCTTAAGCAGACATGCCGGGATATGGTGGGAATCCATTTCATCACGGGATTTGAAAACGAGGGCGCCCCTCCCGGCCCGGACGGAGTTCCCGAGCCGCTGGCCCGGGCATCAAAGGAACTGGACCTTCCCATAGAAGTCGTCAATCTGCAGGAGGAATTTCACACCCACGTTGTAGCCCCCTTTGTGGATACCTATCTCAAGGGCCGCACGCCCAACCCCTGCATGGTATGCAACCGAACCGTCAAGTTCGGCGCCCTCCTGGACGCCGCCCGCAACCGCTTTAACGCAGAAAAAATCGCCACCGGGCATTACGCACGAGTATGCCCGGATTCCGCCGGCCGCTTTCGTCTTGTCAAGGGCGCGGACCTTAAAAAGGACCAGTCCTATTTTCTGGGCTTTCTCTCCCAGGCCCAACTGGGCGCAGCCGTTTTTCCACTCGGTGAATTCACCAAAGACCAGATCCGCGAAAAAGCAGTGGAACTGGGCCTGGACAAATACACCAAACCCGAAAGCCAGGAGACCTGCTTTATCGCAGACGACAGATACCGGGACTTTTTGCAGAATCAGCCGGGCTTTCCATCCAGGCCGGGCGACGTGGTGAACGTCCAGGGCGAGGTCATAGGCAGGCACCAGGGCGTTTTCGCCTTTACAATCGGACAGCGCAGGGGCATTAACATCCCGGCCTCCGAGGCCTATTACGTCCAGGCAATCGATCCCGCCGCCAATCGCATTACCGTCTGCTTTAAAAGCGGCCTGCTGTCCCGCGGGGTGCACGTTACAGGCGTCAACTGGATCGTCCCTCCCCAAAAAAACGCATTTGAGGCGGCGACGCGGATTCGATACAGACACAAAGAAGCGGCCTCCGCCATCGAAGTTTTGGAGGACGGAACCGTCAACGTGTGGTTTGACGAACCTCAATCAGCCGTCACTCCCGGCCAGGGCGCGGTGTTCTACCAGGAAGACGAAGTTTTAGGCGCCGGATGGATCGACAAGCCGCTAAACCAATAAACGGACCAAGAGCTCTTATGCCGAAGACATTTTACATAAACACCTTGGGCTGCAAGGTGAACCAATACGAGTCGGACAACCTGGCCTGCATTCTGGAGAAAGCCGGGATGACGCGGGTGGGCGAGAAGCAGAAAGCCGATGTGGTGGTGGTGAACACCTGCACCGTCACCCATAAAGCCTCTACGCAGTCCAGACAGGCGCTCAGACAGGCCATCAAGGCCCACAAAGGGGCGTTGGTGCTTGCAACCGGGTGCTACGCTCAAAGCGAGCCTGAGGCCCTTGAAAGCATCAAGGGGGTTTCCTTTGTGGTGGACAACACCCAAAGGCATCTCATCCCTCAAATCATAGAAAAGGAAAGCCCTCGCAAATCCGCCGAGAAGTTGTGCGGCGAAATTCGCTCTCACCACGATTTTCCGGTTCCGGACATACCCGTGCCGGGAACCAGAAGCCGGCCTTTTTTGAAAATCCAGGACGGATGCAACGCATTCTGCACCTATTGCATTGTGCCCTACACCCGGGGGCCAAGCCGGAGCATGCCCTGGGACGCGGTCCTGCGGCATGTTGCCCACCTCACCGGCCAGGGATTCGGCGAAATCGTATTCACCGGCATCCACCTGGGCTATTACGGGCAGGACCTGGATCCGCCCACGGACCTGGTTTCCTTACTGAAGGAGTTGGAGGGCCGCATGGAGTCAGGCAGGCTCCGTTTAAGCTCCATTGAGCCCAAGGAAGTCAGCCAGGATCTTTTGGACCTTATGGCCGGCTCAAAGCGGATTTGCCCGCACCTTCACCTGCCTCTGCAGAGCGGAGACAGCGAGATCCTGGAAAGAATGAACCGCCCCTATTCCGCGGAGTTTTTCGAAGAGCTTGTCCACAACGTCAGAAAAGCGCTGCCCGAGGCGGGAATCGGCGTGGACGTGTTGGTGGGCTTTCCCGGCGAGACCGAGGAGCATTTCAAGACGGCCCTATCCCTGCTGGAAAGGCTGCCCGCCTCTTATTTCCATGTTTTTCCCTATTCCCAGAGGCAGGGAACGCCGGCCGCCAAGTTTCCGGATCAGGTTCCGCCGGACGTATTGGCCAAACGGACCAAAATCATTCGCGACCTGGGGGGCTTAAAGCGCCTGGCCTTTCATGCGGGAATCATCGGCAAGACTGTGGAGGTTTGCGTGGAAGGCAGGAAGGACGCCAAGACCGGCCTGCATAAGGGGGTGGCGCGCAATTACGTCCCCGTGCTTTTTTCCGCGGATGCGCCGCCGGTCAAGTCCAGCCTGGTCAGGGTGAAGGCCGAAAAGCTCACCCCCAAAGGCCGGGTTATCGGGACCCTGGAATGAAAAAAGGCGGCTTACAAAGCCGCCTTTTTTCGTTGTATATCTGCAAAAAGCCTTGTTATTCCTTGGCTTTTTCCTCTTCTTCGGCAGGAGCCTCTTCCTCTGCAGCTTCTTCTTCTGCAGGAGCTTCCTCTTCTGCGGGAGCTTCTTCTTCCGCAGGAGCGGCTTCCTCTTCCGCAGGAGCTTCCTCTGCAGGAGCCGCTTCCACGGCTTCAGCGGCCGGAGCTTCTTCTACAGGAGCGGCTTCCTTGGCGGGAGCGGCGGGTTTGGCTTCTTTGTCAGCCTTGGCTTTGCCCAAAGCGGTGAAGCGGCTTAACCAAGAGCCTTTTTCGCCCTTTTCCACCACGTCGCCGCCTACAAAATCCACCAGGGAGATGGGAGCGGCGTCGCCTTTGCGCATGCCTATTTTGGTGATGCGGGTGTAACCGCCGTTGATTTCGCCGAATCTTTCGTTGGCGGCTTCAAACAGCTTGTGCACCACTTGTTTATTGCGAATAACCGCCATTGCCTGACGCCGGGCGTGCAGATCGCCCCTCTTTGCGAGGGTGATCATCTGGTCGGCCCAGCGGCGCAGTTCCTTGGCCTTGGCGTCTGTCGTCTTCACTTGCCCGTTTTCAAAAAGGGAGGTCACCATGTTGCGGAACATGGCCTTTCTATGGGAAGACGTTCGATTTAACTTTACTCCGCCTTTTTGATGTCTCATGAGTCTTCGGTGTCTCCTTCTTCATCGCTTTCCTCGGGCGGCTGGAAGCCTTCCAGCTTCATGCCAAAGGAAAGTCCCATTTCGGAGAGAACCTCTTTGATCTCGTTGAGAGATTTTCTCCCGAAATTTTTGGTCTTCAACATCTCACTTTCCGTCTTCCGGACAAGCTCAAAAATCTTGTGAATACTGGCGTTCTTCAGGCAGTTCGCACTGCGCACGGAAAGTTCCAGTTCGTCAACGCTCCGGTACAGATTTTCATTGAATTCCGGGGCGTCGGTTTCTTCGGCTTCCACTTCCTGTTCCGGCTCCATCTCTTCATCGAAATTGATGAAGATGCTGATCTGCTCTTTCAGGATTTTGGCGGCGTAGGCCACGGCGTCTTCCGGGGTCAGGCTGCCATCCGTCCACACTTCCAGGGTCAGCTTGTCGTAGTCGGTGCGTTGGCCCACACGGGCGTTGCCCACTACATAGTTGACCCGGCGTATGGGAGAGAAAACCGAATCTATAGGAATGGTCCCAACGGGATCATCTTCATTCTTATTGGCTTCCGCCATGGCATAGCCTTTGCCGACCTGGCATTGCATCTCCATGCGGAAGACGCTGTCGTCGGAAATGGTGGCTATGTACAAGTCCGGATTCAGCACCTGAACCTTTCCGTTGGGGCTGATCAAGTCCCCTGCGGTTACGACGCCGGGACCCTGCTTTTCCAGATTGAGCGGGCAGGGGCCGGTTTCCGTCATGGTCAACCGGACTTCTTTCAGATTCAGGATAAGCTCCGACACGTCTTCCAGAACGCCTGGAATGGCGGAAAACTCATGCATGACGTTGTCGAACTTGACCGAAACAATGGCCGCTCCGTGCAACGAGGACAGAATGATCCTTCTGAGCGCGTTGCCCAGGGTCAACCCGAAGCCCCTCTCCAGAGGTTCGGTGATGAATTTTCCATGCGTCGGGGAGCTTTCCACCTGAACCCGCTGGGGTTTGATCAACTCCCGCCAGTTCATGTACATCAACTCGTTTACGGTCATTATCACCTCTCGAAGTTTGCGTACGTGGGACGGCGACCGCCCTTGGGCCGCCCTGTGTTAACCAGCCGAGGCTGCATAGCGGCAATAACGCGGCAGCCCCAGGATGGATGAACCCGGCAGACCCAACTACTTGGAGTAGAGTTCCACGATGAGCTGTTCCTGCATGGGCATGGTCAGGTCTTCCCTGACGGGATACGCATTCACAACGCCCTTGAAATTCGCCTTATCCAATTCCAGCCACTGGGGCAGACCCCGGCGGGCCACAGCTTCCATGGCATTGGTGATGACTGCCACGGTGCGGCTTTTTTCACGCACTTCGATCGTGTCGCCGATGCTGACCTGGGCGGAAGGGATATTTACTTTATGACCGTTGACCGTAAAGTGATTATGGCGGACCATCTGCCTTGCCTGAGTGCGGCAATCGGCGAAGCCCAGCCTGTAAATCACGTTGTCCAGTCTTCTCTCCAGGTTGACCAGCAGGTTCGTACCTGTAATGCCCTTGGCATGGTCAGCCTTTTTAAAGGTCAGATGGAACTGCTTTTCGGTCAAGCCGTACATTCTCTTGATTTTTTGTTTTTCACGCAGCTGGATTCCGTAATCGGAAATCTTGGTGCGCCGCTGTCCGTGTTGTCCGGGAGGATAGCTCCTGCGATCAAAGGCGCATTTATCGGAATAACAGCGGTCCCCTTTCAAGAACAACTTTAAGTTTTCGCGCCTGCAGATCCTGCAGACCGAACCACGATACCTTGCCAAAACGGCCTCCTTTTTTTATAACGCCAAAAAGATCAAACCCTGCGCCTTTTGCGGGGGCGGCATCCATTGTGAGGAACGGGTGTAACGTCCCGAAGCATAACCACGTTCAAACCGGCGCCCTGGAGGGCCCGAAGGGCGGATTCCCTGCCCGAACCTGGTCCTTTCACATACACTTCAACGTTCCGCATGCCGTGCTCCATCGCCTTTTTGGCGGCGTCTTCAGCAGCAAGCTGAGCCGCAAACGGAGTGCTTTTACGTGAGCCTTTGAAGCCCACAACGCCAGCGCTAGACCAGGACACCACAGCTCCGGAAGGATCTGTGATTGTCACAATGGTGTTATTAAAGGTGGCCTGAATGTGAGCCACTCCACTGGGTATGTTCTTTTTGTCCCGCTTACGCGCAACCTTTCGTTTAGCCATTTCACCACCAGTAAGTTAAGGTTACTTCTTTTTGGCTCCGCCCTTTTTCTTGACCGCGGCCCTACGGGGGCCCTTTCTGGTCCGGGCATTGGTGCTCGTTCTCTGTCCGTGTACAGGCAGGCCTCTCCGGTGACGGAGACCCCGGTAGCAACCCAGGTCCATGAGCCTTTTGATGTTCATGGAAATCTGAGTCCGGAGCTCGCCTTCAACCCGGTATTTGCTGTCTATCAGTTTCCTGATATCATTGACCTGGCCTTCGGTAAGATCATCTGTCTTGGTGTCCGGGTCGATGCCCAGCTCTTCCAATATCTTAGAGGATGTGGAGCGACCGATACCAAAAATATAGGTAAGGCCAATCTCTATACGCTTTCTCTTCGGCAAGTCTACGCCCGCGATACGTGCCATTTGGCTTTTCCCCTATCCTTGTCTTTGTTTATGGCGTTTGTTTTCGCAGATCACTCTGACAACGCCTTTACGCTTAACAATTTTGCACTTGCTGCAAATCCGTTTTACTGATGCCCTGACCTTCATTGTCATCTCCTGGTAAAGAAGAGCGCTCTTCGCCTGCGGCGATGGAGCGGCTATGCTTCCTTAGCGATGGTTATTTGAACCTGTAAGTAATGCGCCCCCGGGTTAAATCATAGGGGGATAGTTCCACTGTCACCTTGTCCCCAGGCAGGATCTTGATGAAGTGCATCCGCATCTTGCCTGAAATATGGGCCAATACCTGGTGTTTGTTTTCCAATTCCACCTTGAACATGGCGTTGGGCAGCGTTTCCACTACCGTCCCTTGAACCTCAATGGCATCTTCCTTGGCCATTACTCGCTCCCGTCTACGGCGCTCAAAATCACCGGACCGTCTTCCAAAATAGCAATTGTATGCTCAAAATGGGCAGACAAGGTCCCGTCCCTTGTCACCGCGGTCCAACCATCATCCAAAACATCCACCTCGTACCTTCCGGCATTCACCATGGGCTCTATGGCTATGGTCATGCCAGCCTTCAAACGAGGACCTCGGCCGGGGGCGCCGAAGTTAGGCACTTGGGGTTCTTCATGCAACTCTTTTCCTATGCCGTGCCCCACAAAACTGCGGACGACCGAGAAACCCGCCGCCTCAACGCATTTCTGCACAGCCGCAGAAATGTCCGAGACGCGATTTCCAGGCCGGGCCTGATCTATTCCGGCGTAGAGGGATTGTTCGGTCACATCCATAAGTTGCTGCGCGTCCCGGCTAATGGAACCCACAGCCACCGTAACGGCCGAATCGCCGAAATAGCCTTCCTTCCTGACTCCAAAATCCATGGAAAGGATGTCCCCTTCCTTGAGTTGGCGGTCAGAAGGAAATCCGTGAACCACCTGTTCGTTCACGGAGGCGCACAGGGCGAATGGAAACCCCCTGTATCCCAGGAAGGCGGGCTTGCAATCGAAGTCCTTACACATCTTCCTGGCTAAAGCGTCCAGTTCAAGGGTGGTGACACCCGGTTTGACCATGGACGCCAGTTTTTTCAACACTGTGCCAACAATCTGGTTGGCGTTCCTTATCAGTTCAATCTCCCTGCGAGACTTAAGAACAAACATAATTCAGCTATCGTCCCCGCGTTTTTCCGCCCTTCTTGAGAAAGCCCTCATAATGCCGTGTGATCATGTGGGATTCCATCTGGGCGATGGTATCCAGGGCCACGCCTACCACGATAAGCAGAGCGGTGCCGCCGAAATAAAAGGGAACCTTGAACATTACCATCAAAGCTGTGGGCATGACGCACACGGCCGACACATAGATGGCCCCGCCAAGGGTAATGCGGGTCAGGACTTTGTCAATGTAATCGGCAGTCCTTTTTCCAGGTCGCACGCCCGGAATGTACCCGCCGTATTTCTTCAAGTTATCCGCCACGTCCACCGGATTAAAGGTGACAGCCGTATAGAAATAGCAGAAAAAGAAGATAAAGGCCACATAGGGAATTTCCCAAATGCCGGTTCCGGGGGTGAGCCACTCAGCAAACTTGTTGAGGGCTTCGATTCCCGAAAACTGGGCGATGGTGGCCGGAAACATCATGAGCGACGAGGCGAAGATGGGCGGAATAACGCCGCTCTGGTTGATCTTGAGCGGCAAGTGGGTTTTCTGTCCGCCGTACTGCCTGCGCCCCACAACCCGTTTGGCGTACTGCACGGGTATTCGTCTTTGGGCCGTTTCCACAAAGATAATCAACCCGATGACCGCAACCATAAAAATCGCCAGGCCCGCGACCGTGAAGACGCCCAAGGTGCCGGCGCCGATCAGGGTGATGGTCTTGGATACGGCTGCCGGGCCTCTGGCCACGATGCCCGCGAAGATAATCAGCGAGATGCCGTTTCCTATGCCGCGCTCCGTGATGGTCTCACCCAGCCACATGATAAAGGCGGTGCCAGCGGTGAGGGTGATCACGGTCATGATCCGGAAGCTCCATCCGCCGACAGGCACGATCTCCCCAGCGGAGCTGGCCATTTGCTCCAGGCCCACGGCAATGCCGAAGCCCTGAATAATGGATAGGAGCACCGTCCCGTAACGGGTGTACTGGGTGATCTTCTTGCGTCCTGCATCCCCTTCCTTGGACAGCCTTTCCAAATGCGGAATGACCACCGTGAGGAGTTGGAGAATAATGGACGCGCTGATGTAAGGCATAATGCCGAGGGCGAAAACGGACAACCGTTCAAGCGCCCCGCCGGAAAACATGTCAAAGAGCCCGAGAATGGTGTCCTGATGCGCAGCGAAAAAAGCCGCCAACGCGTTGCCGTCCACTCCGGGAGTAGGTATATGTACGCCGATGCGATACACAGCCAAAAGGCCTGCTGTAATCAATACGCGGCGCTTTAACTCCGGGATCTTGAAAATGTTCTGAAAACCACCGCCTACCATAATTTAAGCTGCCTCGATCTTCCCGCCGGCCTTTTCGATTTTTTCTTTGGCCGACTCGCTCCATTGGTCCGCTTTGACGGTCAGGGCCTGGGTGATTTCGCCATGTCCCAGGATCTTGACGCCGTCCACCTTGCCGGAAATCAGCCTGGCCTCTCTTAATGCGGCGGCGTCCACCACAGAGTCGGCTTCAAAACGGGCCAAATCGCGAACGTTGACCGCAGCGATTTTTTTGGCGAATATGTTGCAAAACCCACGTTTGGGCAGCCGGCGATGCACTGGCATCTGGCCGCCTTCAAAACCTGGACGCACACCGCCGCCGGAACGGGCTTTCTGGCCTTTGTGTCCCTTGCCTGCGGTTTTTCCCAGGCCGGATCCAGGGCCGCGGCCCTTGCGTTTTCTTGCTGTCCGCGCCCCCTTTGGGGGGGAGAGTTCGTTGAGCTTCATGCCTGCTACTCCTTAACTGAAACCAGATGCGAAACTTTGTGGATCATGCCGCGAATGCACGGAGTGTCTTCCAGTTCCACGGTTTTATTCAATTTGGTGAGACCCATGCCGCGCAGGACTTTCCGGTGCTTTTCGGGTCTGGCTATCATACTCTTGACCAGCGTCACCTTGATTTTCTGCTTCATCGTTCTTCCCTTGTCCTTGCTAAGGCCTGATTAGGGCATCAGAGTTTCAGGACTCACGCCCCGCCGGGCTGCCACGGCCTCCCGGGTTTCCAGAGATTTCAGGCCTTCAATCGTAGCCTTCACCACGTTGTGCGGGTTGTGGGAGCCCTGGCACTTGGTAAGGATGTTACCGATGCCGACCGCTTCCAACACAGCGCGCACGGCGCCGCCGGCGATCACGCCTGTACCGGGCCTGGCAGGCTTCAGGAGCACCTTGCCGGCTCCGAAGCGTCCAACGACCTCAAAGGGGATGGTCTGGTTGACCACGGGAATCCGAACCATGGAGCGCTTTGCTGCTTCCACGCCCTTACGGATGGCTTCGGGAACTTCCCCGGCCTTGCCCAGGCCGCTGCCCACTCTGCCTTCGCCATCTCCCACCACGACCACGGCGGAGAAGGAGAAGCGGCGGCCGCCCTTGACGACCTTGGCGACACGACTGATGTGCACCACTTTATCGATAAATTCTTTTTCGTCTCTATCCTGTTGTTTCTGCAAGACCCAATCTCCTTGGCCTAAAATTCCAACCCGCCATCGCGGGCCCCGGTGGACACTGCCTTCACGCGACCATGGTACAGGAAGCCATTCCGGTCAAATACCACTTTGGTCACACCCTTTTCCTTGGCCCTTTGGGCGACGAGCTTGCCCACGAACTTGGCCGCCTCGACCTTGCTCTCAAAGCCGCCCTTATCCTTGGCTTCTTTGTCCAGGGTAGAGGCGCCGGCGATGGTCTGGCCGGTTTCGTCTATGATCACCTGCGCGTATATGTGCTTGGCGCTACGAAAAACCGACAGCCTGGGGCGATCCTGGGTTCCGAACAATTTCTTGCGGACCCTCACCTTGCGTTTTTCGTGGGTTCTGTTTTTCTTACTCGGTTTTGCCATGACTTTTACCCAATATTTCGCATTAAAAGTTTGGGGCAAGATTACCGCGCGCTAAGCGCCGGTTTTACCTGCCTTGCGAATGATGCGCTCTTCAGCGTACTTGATTCCCTTGCCCTTGTAAGGCTCAGGCGGCCTTAAGGCCCGAATGGAAGCCGCGGTCTGTCCCAGCAGCTCGTTATCAATGCCTTCCAAGGTGATGTTATTCTTCTTGTCCACCTCGGCGGTAATGCCTTGGGGCAAAGGAAAATCCACCGGGTGGGAGAAGCCCAGAGTCAGGTTCAAGGTCTGGCCGTTCAGTTCGGCCTTGTACCCAATGCCGTTCACTTCCAGAACCCGCTTGAAACCTGTGCTCACTCCGGTGACCATGTTGGCGACCAGGCTGCGTACAAGACCTTGCACCGCCGTGATTTTCCTTCTCTCGACCACAGGCACAACCGTGATCTCGTCGCCTTCTATCTTCAGTTCTACGTCAGGATGCAGGGGGCGTTCCAGCTTGCCCTTCTCTCCCTGAACGGTCACCGTGCCGTTGGACACGGTAACTTTCGTTTTTGCCGGTATTGGAATCGGCTTTTTTCCTACCCGGGACATTGCAAACTCCTTGAACAATTGAAACCGCAACCTGGGTTATTGTTTCTCATATGACGCACAGCGTCGGGCCATACTAGTATCCGGCGGCCTTTTATAGCTAATATAAAAGGCATTACCAGACTTTGCAGATCACCTCACCGCCCACGTTCTTAATCCTAGCCTCGCGGTCGGTCATTACGCCCTGGGACGTGGTGAGAATGGCGCTGCCCATGCCGTGAAGGACAGGCTTGACATCCTTGGCCTTCAAATACACTCGGCGACCTGGGCGACTAACCCGTTCGATCCCGTAAATAACTGGGGTCTGGCTGGGCCCATACTTGAGGTACACGCGCAAAATGCCCTGCTTGTCGTCCTTGATGACCTTATAGTTCTTGATGAAACCTTCATCTTTCAGAACCCTGGCCACGTCAATTTTTACATTAGAGGCAGGGATGTCCACCTGAGTAAACCGGGCTTTAACGCCATTTCGGATTCTGGTGAGCATGTCCGCCAATGGATCTGTCATTCCCATCAAACCTCTCCGTTATCATTAACAACATACTTCCGGGACCTTTTCCCGGGTATGGGCTTTTGGCACAAGTGCAGTTTACCAACTCGATTTGATCACGCCAGGAAGCAATCCTTCGGAAGCCATGTTCCGAAAGCAGATCCTGCAAATGCCAAATTTCCGCATGTAGCCTCTGGGCCTACCGCACAAAGGACATCTGTTGTAGGTCCTGACCTTGAACTTTGGTGTGCGCTGCGCTTTTATACAAAGGGATTTCCTTGCCAAAACTACCTCCTTGATTGACCGTCGGCTGTGCCAGTCAACTACTTTCTGAACGGCATTCCCAAGAGCGTCAGCAACCTCCGCCCTTCTTCGTCGTTTTTGGCCGTTGTGACTATGGTAATGTTCAAGCCCTTGACCTTGTCAATCCTGTCGTAATTGATCTCAGGGAAGATGATCTGCTCCCTGATGCCAAGGGTGTAATTTCCCCTGCCGTCGAAGGCCTTGGGGGAAATCCCCCGAAAGTCGCGGACGCGGGGCAGTGTGACGTTCACCAGCTTGTTCAGGAAGTCGTACATCCTGTCCCGGCGCAGGGTGGCGGTCACGCCGATGGGCATGCCTTCCCTGAGCTTGAAAGCGGCGATGGATTTTTTCGCCTTGGTCACTACGGGCTTTTGCCCGGAGATCAAGGTGAGTTCGTCGACGGCGCCTTCCAGAATCTTGTTGTTCTGGATCGCTTCTCCCAGGCCCATGTTCAGGACCACTTTGGAAAGCCGGGGAATCTGCATTGCGTTGGAGTAGCCGAACTCCTCCTGCAGCTTAGGCGCCACGTTTTCTAAATATTCCGTCCTCAAAGTTGACATCTTTATTCCTCCGCCAACCGGCGTCTTAGCCCAAAGGTTCGTTGCATTTGGGGCAAACCCGGACTTTTTTTCCGTCTTCCAACACCCGGTTGGCCGCGCGAACAGGGGCTACGCACTTCTCGCACATCACCATGACGTTGGACCAATGAAGCGGGGCCTCCATATCAATGATGCCGCCCTGCTTGGTCATTCCGCCAGGTTTTTGGTGCCGTTTGACCATATTCAAATTCTCGACAATAACCTTCTCTTTATCTGCCAGGACCCTGAGCACATTGCCTACTTTGCCTTTTTCCCTGCCGGCAATGACTTTGACCCTGTCGCCTTTTTTAATGGGGCAAGCCTTGTTCATTTTCTTGGCCTCTCCTGCGTCGCCCTTGACGGAATTATAAAACTTCCGGCGCCAGCGAAATGATTTTCATAAATCTTTTTGCACGAAGCTCCCTGGCGACAGGCCCGAAAATACGGGTGCCGATAGGTTCTTTCGTAGCATTGATCAAAACCGCGGAGTTGTCGTCAAACCGAATGTAGGTTCCGTCGGGACGACGGATTTCCTTTTTGGTCCGAACGATCACGGCTTTCATAACGTCGCCCTTCTTCACCTTGGAATTGGGTATGGCTTCCTTCACGGAGACCACAATGATGTCTCCCACCGATGCGTACCGGCGTTTGGAGCCACCCAAAACCTTGATGCAGCCGAGCACTTTGGCCCCTGAATTGTCAGCAACCGTTAGCCTGGTTTCTGCCTGAATCATTTCATCACCCCTTTAACTAGACCGCCTTTTCCAGAATCTGGGTCACTCGCCACCGTTTGGTCTTGGACAGAGGCCTGGATTCCGCAATTTGAACCAAGTCTCCCATGCCGCAGCTATTGGACTCGTCATGGGCCGAGTAACGGGCGCGCCTCTTGATGTATTTTTTGTAGAGGGGGTGTTTTACGGTTCTCTCGATCAGGACTACGACCGTTTTATCCATGCGGTCGCTAACAACCGTCCCCACCATCCTTTTCTTATTTCCTCGTTCCTTCATAGTCCGCAAACCCGTATGCCTGAAAAGGGTTATTGTTCCACTTCCTTCAAAATAGTCTTCAACCGGGCGACTTCTTTCTTGGTTTTATTCAGCCGGGCGGTGTTTTCCAACTGGCCCGTGGCATGCTGAAACCGAAGATTGAACATCTCCTGGGTGCTGTCATCTATTTTGCGGCGGATTTCATCCGCTCCCATCTCTCTAATTTCTTTTGCCTTCATGATTAGCTCCGTGCCACAATCTTGGTCTTGATAGGCAGCTTATGCGCGGCAAGGCGCAGAGCCTCGGCAGCCAGTTCATAGGACACGCCGTCCATTTCGTACAGAATTCTACCTGGCTTAATCACGGCCACCCAGCCTTCCGGGGCGCCTTTACCTTTACCCATCCGGACTTCGGCGGGCTTTTTGGTGAAGGGCTTGTCCGGAAAGATTCTGATCCAGATTTTGCCGCCCCTCTTCACGTGGCGCGTCATGGCGATACGAGCGGCTTCGATCTGACGGTTGGTAACGAATCCGCATTCCAACGCCTGCAGCCCGAACTGCCCGAAATTCAAGACGCCGCCCCTGCGGGCGACTCCCTGCATGCGCCCTTTTTGCACCTTGCGATGTTTTACTTTCTTAGGACTAAGCATGACCTAAATACTCCTATCACACGGCAGTGTTTCGCCGTGGGTTAACTATTCCAACGACTATGCAGTAGGATTGGCGGCTTCCGTGTCGCTCTTCAGGATCTCGCCCTTGAAGATGAAAACCTTGACCCCAATCACACCGTATGTGGTGTTGGCTTCGGTGTATCCGTAATCGATGTCCGCTCTCAAAGTATGCAGGGGCATACGGCCTTCGCGGTACCATTCCCGGCGGGCCATTTCCGCGCCGCCCAAACGGCCGGCGGCCATGATCTTCACGCCCTGGGCGCCGAAACGCATGGCCGAGCTGATGCCGCGCTTCATAGCCCGGCGGAAAGCCACGCGGCGTTCCAACTGCATAGCCACGTTCTCAGCCACAAGCTGAGCGTCCAGTTCCGGCTTTCTCACCTCCTGGATGTCGATGAGGACTTCGTTGTCCACCATCTTTTCCAGTTCCTTCTTGAGCTGTTCGATTTCCGAACCTTTTTTTCCGATGACAATACCGGGCCTGGCTGCAAAGACGCGCAGACGCACACGCCTGCCGGAGCGTTCGATTTCGATCTTGGAGATGCCGGCGTGGTGCAGTTTCTTCTTAAGGAACTTGCGCAGCTTGAAATCCTCACGGATAAACTCTGCGTACTTTCCCTTTTCAGCATACCACCGGGAATCCCACGTCTTGACGATTCCCAGCCTTAATCCTATGGGATTTACCTTCTGGCCCACGTATTCCTCCTTATGCGGCGCATCATTGCTCTAAAACCACGGTAATGTGGCTGGTGCGTTTTAAGATTCTGGCCCCACGGCCCTGAGCGCGGGCCCGGAACCTCTTCAATGTGGGCCCTTGATCGGCGATAACGCCCTTGATGACCAGGTCGTCCACGTCCACCCCGCCCACTTCGGCGTTGGCCACTGCTGAACGGATGACCTTGGCGATCATGGCTGCGGATTTCTGGGGCATGAACTGTAATACGTTCAACCCTGCTTCCACCGGTTTCCCCTTGACTGCGTCGGCGACCTTGCGGACCTTTTGAGGAGAAACACGCATGTATTTTGCTGTCGCTTTAACTTGCATTTTTAATCAGTCCTCTTCCGGGCCTTATTATTTGCCCCGGGTCTTTTTATCTCCGGCGTGCCCGTAGAAGGTCCTTGTCGGCGAAAATTCGCCCAGCTTGTGGCCGACCATGTTTTCGGTCACGAACACCGGGAGAAACTTTTTGCCGTTATGCACAGCCAGGGTCAGGCCCACCATCTCCGGGATTATGGTTGAACGCCGGGACCAGGTGCGGATAACCCTTTTGCTGCGGCTTTCCTGGGCAACCATAACCTTATTCAATAACTTCGGCTCGATATACGGCCCTTTTTTTAATGACCGAGGCATAACCACTCCTAATGAATGCTATTTAGCGTTTATTGCGCTTTCTTACGATAAACTTGTCGGTTGTCTTGTTCTTCCGGGTCTTATACCCCTTGGTGGGCATGCCCCAAGGAGAACAAGGATGCCGGCCGCCTGAGGAACGGCCTTCGCCGCCGCCCATGGGATGGTCAACCGGGTTCATTGCCACGCCGCGTACGCTGGGCCTGCGGCCGAGCCAACGCTTGCGTCCGGCCTTACCCAAGGCCAGATTTTCGTGCTCCACGTTGCCGACCTGTCCGATGGTGGCCATGCACTTGAGCAGAACCAGACGAACTTCGCCGGAGGGCAGACGCACCTGAGCGTACTTGCCTTCCTTGGCAACCAATTGCGCGAAGGTTCCGGCGCCGCGAACGACTTGTCCGCCCTTGCCGACCTTCAACTCGATATTATGGATCTGGGTGCCCAGAGGGATGTTGTTGAGGGGAAGCGCGTTGCCGGGCTTGATGTCGGCTTCGGGTCCGCTTTCCACCATATCGCCCACCGTCAGGTTGACCGGGGCGATGATGTAACGTTTCTCTCCGTCCACGTAATGAAGAAGAGCGAGGCGTGCGCCGCGATTGGGATCGTATTCAATGGCGGCCACCTTGGCGGGGATGCCGGTTTTGTTCCGCTTGAAGTCCACAATCCGGAGTTGTCTGCGGGATCCTCCCCCGCGATGCCTGCAGGTGACGCGCCCGTTGGCATTCCTGCCGCCGCTTTTCTTGACCACCTTGATCAGGCTTTTTTCGGGCTTCTTTTTGGTGATTTCCTCAAAGGTGCCGAATTCCTGAAAACGCCTTCCGGGCGAAGTGGGTTTTGTTTTTCTGACCGCCATGGGTCGTCCTCCCAATTGAATATGCCGCGACCGAAATCGCGACAAGATGCCTATCTAGTTAAAACCTTGCCTGTCTATACGCCGTCGAAGAAATCAATGCGCGCGCCGGGAGCCAGGGTGACCATGGCCTTTTTCCAGTCGCGGCGTTTGCCCAGAACTTTTCCGCGGCGTTTGAACTTGCCATTGACCGTGGAGGTCCGCACGTCCAACACCTTGACCTTGAAAATCTTTTCTATGGCCCGGGCGATCTCAACCTTGTTGGCTTTCTTGTCCACCTCAAAGGTGAGCTGGTTGTTTTCTTCTTTTTGAATGGTGCTTTTTTCCGTCACCACCGGGCGTCTGATGATCTCGTATACGTTCATTAGAGCAACCTCCCTTCAATGGCTTCGATGGCGCCTTGGGCGAGAATGAGATTGCCGTACTTCAGAATGTCATATACGTTCAGACCGGCGGTGGGCATGACCTTCACGCCCTTCATGTTCCTGGCCGAAAGCTCCAGGTTCTTCTCTTCGCCTGTGGTGACGATGAGGGCGGTGTCCACGCCCATGGCCGCCATGGCTTCAGCGAAGGCCTTTGTCTTGATTTCCGGAAGATCCATGTTGTCCACGACCTTCAAGCTGTTGTCCGCCAGCTTGGAGGAAAGGGCCATTTTAAGGGCGGCTTTGCGCACTTTCTTGGGCACCTTATAGGAGTAGTCCCGGGGATGGGGCCCGAAAACCACGCCTCCGCCTCTCAGAACCGGAGACTTGATGTCGCCTTTTCTTGCGCGGCCTGTTCCTTTTTGGCGGTAGAGCTTCCGTGTGCTGCCGCGAACGTCGGAGCGGTTCTTGACGCATACCGTGCCGGCACGGCGGTTGGCCAGCTGCATGACCACGACTTCGTGGAGCACGCTGCCCTTTACTTCCACTCCGAAAATTTCGTCGGCCAGGTCAATTTCGGAAACCTTTTCGCCGCTCATGTTGCAAACTTCTACCTTTGCCATAACTATGCCTCATATCGCTTTCACGCGAAGGGACTGAGAATTGCAAGCCCCGTTGGTTTACTTGCCGCCGAACTTCAACTTTTTCAGCTCCAGCATGCCGGATTTAGCGCCGGGAACCGCCCCCTTGAGGAGGATGAGGTTTTGATCGGCCCGGATATCCACAATTTCCAGATTCCTTACGGTTTTCCGTTCCACTCCGTAATGGCCGGGCAGCTTTTTACCTTTAATAACCTTTGAAGGCCAGGCGCTGCAGCCGATGGAGCCAGGCCGGCGTTTACAACGGCCGCCGTGGGTCATTCTTCCGCCGCCGAAGCCGTGTCTTTTCATAACGCCTGCAAAACCGCGCCCTTTGGATACGCCTGCGACGTCAATTTTTTCGCCCACCGCGAACAACTCGGTGGATAGAGACTGTCCCAGCTCGAACTCCTCAGGATTGTCAACGGCGAATTCCTTGACCATGACATAAGCGGCGCCGCCGCTTTTCTCAAAGTGCCCAGTCTCGGGCTTGTTCGTATGGCGTTCCTTCTTAGGCCCGAAACCGAGTTGCAGGGCGTTGTATCCGTCTTTGTCCTTGGTCTTGATCTGGGTGACCACGCAAGGTCCGGCTTCGATCACCGTAACCGGAATGTGGCGCCCGTCAGACGAGAAAAGACCGGTCATCCCCAGTTTTTTTCCCAATATTCCTTTGCTCATGGCCTGTCACTTCCTGACTTAATACATCTGACCACGCCGCCCCGGCATGAGATCCGGGACCGGTGGGAGAGTATATTCTTCTATGGACGTACCCCGAATCACACTTTGATTTCGACATCCACTCCGGGGGAGAGGTCCAGTTTCATAAGAGCATCCACGGTCTGCTGGGTCGGTTCCAGAATGTCCAGCAGCCTTTTGTGGGTCCTTACCTCGAATTGCTCCCGCGATTTCTTGTCCACGTGGGGCGAACGAAGAACGCAGTACTTATTGATGCGCGTGGGCAGCGGGATGGGCCCCACAACCTTGGCCCCAGTGCGTCTGGCGGTATCGACTATGTCTGCGGCTGATTGGTCCAGGAGCTTATGGTCGTAAGCCTTAAGCCGAATCCGTATTTTGTCATTCATTAACATGGTATAAACCTGTAATCCTCTACTCTATAATTTCGGAAACGACGCCGGCGCCCACGGTGCGGCCGCCTTCACGGATGGCGAAGCGCACTTCCTTTTCCATGGCGATGGGCGTAATCAG
>NZ_AUCT01000031.1 GCF_000429905.1 Desulfatibacillum aliphaticivorans DSM 15576
TGGGTTTCATGAAACAACCCTAGCACATAACACAGAGGACGTCTAGTAGGAATAATTCCTAAGTAGGACTTTTTTTAGCCCCCTGAACGCTTACCATCGTCTTTTTGTTGTTGTCTCCAAGATGGATAAAATTTGCTACGATAGAAAATTATACGAGAAGGCATGTGATATTTTAAAAAAAATATTGCAAGATAAAACAATTGAGATTATCCCAATAGCGATTCATAATGCGATGGAAGAGAGTTTGCTAAGTGACTATAATGTAATATACAAAAACTCAAAAAACTGTGATGGTTCCCTATTAGACATAGTATTCAAAAAAGAAACACATATTGCTGAAAATAATCTTTATGAACCATTTTTTGGATTAGTGGATAAATCACACTATATCCCCGGTAAGGGGAATTTCTACCGCTCAAAAATATTTAGTGGAAATGTGGCATGTCGTGAGTCTGTACTTATGGCTCCCATAGACATAAATTCAGCTCTAAGTGTCATGGCAAAGGTACAGATCGACCAAGTGTTAAAAAATGATCAATCTTTAGATAGTGTAAAAAAGGGAGATGTAGCATTTATTAAATTTTCAAACGTTCGACATAAGGGACGAAGGTATCCTGATTTTGAAACTAATAAGACTACTTGCTTAATTGACAGCAACTGCAATATTGAAATGGGAATGATGCTACAGATTGAGGTTCCAGAACAAGATATTCAGAATATTCATTGGATGAGTACTGTAATGATAATTTGGTTCGGAAGATCTATACCCACTCATGTGTTAAACATCGATGTTGAAAAGAACTGTATCGACATTTGTATAATTCCTAAATATAAAAAATTCGTTATGGCAAAATTTCGAGAGGAGTATCTATTTAAAAGTTTTATGCTTAAATCAGAAGATCACTTTGTGCCAGGCAATTTGGCGCAAATTGGAGACCCTAAGCACTTTCATTTTCAAATACATGAAAATGATAAAAATCAAGAGATAATCCATTCAATACTTCGAAAATATTTAGATATAAAAAAGATAAGATATGACTTTGAACAAAATGTCTTTAGTATTCGAACGAAGCAAAACCCGATAATGACGGTTTCAACGATTAAAAAGTTTTTAGACTATAGGCTCCAAGAATTATTTTGTAACATAGTTCTTGAAAAGAATACAAATAGTATCTATTTTGATGAATCATATGATGGGTTTGACGATACATTAGATTTAAACTCCGAGATGTATTCAAAATTTGCTTTTGATCTGCAATTTCATTACTCAACTGAGTAGTATGCCACCGGCATGGCGAGTTGCCTTGGTTTGTCCCCAGAATAGGGGCCTCCAAGCATGTTCCCCCGTAGGGGTTCATTAATTCATCTTGGTCGAAATCGTTTTCAAGAGGGTCCTTTTCGCGTTTGTTTTGGTTGCCATTTTAGCATTATTTAGTGCTTGAAAAAAAGCATTCGCCGTTCTTTCCAGATCGTCCCGGGTGGTGACCCAGGAGCAAACGCTCACCCGGATGGCCTGGGTTTCTTTCCAGACCGCGCCGCCGCACCAGCATTCGCCCGAGGCCTGGACGGCCGCCAAGGTCTTTTGAGTCAGCTCGTCGGTTTCGCAAGCGGCCAATACCTGGTTGAAGGCCACGTCGTTTAATATACGAAAACCGCGCTCCCGCAGCATTTCCGCCAAAAGAGCGGCGTTGTCGCACAAGCCGTCCACCAATTGCCCTACCCCTTCTTTGCCCAGGAACTTCAGGGCCGCCCATAATTCAGGACCCCGGCCTCTGCGCGACATGTCCGGGGTGTAAAGCATGTTGTCCCGCTCCTCACCGTATATGATGTAAGAGCCGGACGCCTGCATGGCCGCGGCCAGGGCCTCCCTGCGGCGGCACAACACAATGCCGCAATCATACGGTATGTTCAGGGTTTTATGGGCGTCCAGAGACCAGGAGTCGGCCAAATCCACGCCCTGGGTCAAGTTTTGAAACCGTTTCGAGCCTGCGGCCCACAAGCCAAAGGCGCCGTCTATATGAATCCAGGCGCCCGCCTCTCTGGCTTTGGGGCAAATTTCGGCAAAGGAGTCGAAGGCGCCGGAATTGACGTTGCCGGCCTGCAAAATCAACAGGCAGCGTTCGTCCAGTTCCGGCATCCGGGCGGGGTCCATGCGGCCCTGACCGTCCACCGGAACCTTTTCCACGTTTTCCGATCCCAAACCCAGCAGGGACAGGGCTTTGAACACCGTGGCATGGGCTTCCTCGCCCATAATCACACGGAGAGGCGGCGCGCCGAACAATCCCTTTGTCGCGGCGTCCCATCCAGCCCCCTCCAGCAAGGCGTTTCGCCCGGCGGCCAGGCCGCAAAAAGTCGCCACCGAGGTTCCGGTTACAAACCCGGACGCCGTTCCCTGTGGAAGCCCCAGGAGATCCACCAGCCACCCTTCGCACACCTCTTCCAGCTTGGCCGTAATGGGAGAGGCTACATGCAGCACCGCATTCTGATCCCACACGTCAGACAGCCATCTGGCCGCCAAGGCCGCGGGAATCGTCCCTCCGATTACAAATCCAAAATAACGCCCGCCTGTCTGAGCCGTCGTTGCGGGGGATCCTTTTTCGTGAAGGAGCGAGAGGATCTGCTTCGGGTCCCCGGGCGTTTCGGGCAGAGGCTCGTCAAAGGCCGCCAGGCCGTCCAGGGCCTTTTGTTCAGGGAACACGGGACGGTCGGAAACGCCGTCCATGTACTCAAAAGAATAAGAGACCGCCTGCCGAAAGACTTCTTTAGACGCCATCATATCTGCCATAGCGGCCCGCACATCCTGCGTATTGTGTGACTTATTTTCCATAATAAGGCTCCTTGTGTGCGCCTTTTTGCTCCTCAATTACAGAGGCGTTATTATATCATAACTATTTGTTTATGAATTGCTTTCGTCCAAAAGATCTTGCATCAACCCTTGGAGTTATATTCAGCATAGGCTTGACATTGAATGCAGTCAATTATAATATTGTATGCATGACAAATTGGACGCCAAATACGCTCGACCCCGATCTGCCCCGCTACGCGGCCCTTGCCCGGGCCATTGCGGACGACGTGCGCGCCGGATTTCTGCGCCCCGGCGACAAGCTGCCCACCCACCGGGATCTCGCCGACGCATTAGGAGTAAACGTGAGCACGGTCACCCGGGGATATAAGGAGGCCATGCACCAGGGCTTGATTTGCGGGACCGTGGGGCGAGGCACCTTTATTGCCGCGGACGCGGGCGCAGACAGGGCGCTGGTTTCCACGGAGTCGATGCACGGGCCGAACTTGCTGGAGTTGGGGCTGGTCACGCCTTTGTACGGGCTGGACCCGGACGTACGTGAAAGCATGGAGCGTCTGGCTAAAAACAGGGACCTTTCCGGTTACTTAAGATACAGCACGCCCGGCGGCCTGCCCGAGCACAAGGAGGCGGGGGCGGTCTGGGCCGGGAAGCACGAAATGCCTGCGCCGCAGGACCGGGTGGTGGTTTTTTCCGGGGTGCAGCACGGCCTGACCTGTTGCATGCTGTCCTTGTTCCGGCCGGGGGAGCACATCGCCGTGGAGCAGTTGACCTATCCGGGAATCAAGTCCCTTTCCTCCATGGCGGGAGTGCAGCTTGCGCCCGTGGAAATGGACGAACAGGGCATGATCCCCGAAGCCCTGGACACGGCCTGCCGCCGGGACGAAATCCAAGGGGTGTATTTAATGCCCGGCGTGCAAAACCCTACGGCCGCCTTTATGAGCATGGAGCGCAGGCAGGCCATCGCCCAAGTGATTGAAAAGCGCGGTTTGACGCTTTTGGAAGACGACGCCTATGCCATGACGCGGGAGGAAAAGACGCCGCCGGTGTCTTCTTTCATCCCCAACAACGCCATTTTTTTCGCCGGAATATCCAAGGCCTTCTGGCCGGGCCTGCGGGTGTGCTTTTGCGTGGTTCCGGCCCGAATCCAGCGCATCCTGGCAGAGGCGGTCCTGAACACGGTCTGGATGACGCCTCCTTTAAACGTCGCCCTGGCGGCGGAAATGATTCTCAGCGGAAAAGCGGATAAAGTGCTGGCAGCAAAAAGAGAGGAAGCGGCCCGCCGGAACATTCGGGCGCGCGACATTTTGAAAGGTTTTTCCTACACAGGCTACGACACCGGATTTTTTCTTTGGCTCAACCTGCCCAGACCGTGGACCGGTCGGACTTATGAAGATGCAGCCCGAAACGCCGGCGTACGAGTGTTTGGGGCGGAAAAATTCGCCGTGGGAGGAACTCCCGCCCCTGCCGCCGCCCGCATATCCCTGACCGGGCCGGAGTCTCTGGAAGCCCTCTCCAAGGGGCTTTCCGTATTACGGGATATTCTGGACGCCCCCGGCCCTCCGCCGGAAGGCATTCTTTAATTCAATCTGACTACAAGACCCTGAGGGCGCTGAGCCGGAGGATCTGAAACAGGCTGACGTCTTGATAGGCGCCGGACAGGATGATGCGGGAAAATGCCTTGGAGTAGAACCGGCGATAGGCCTGATGCCGGATGCGGAAAAACTCCTGGTCCGGGACTTCCGAAAAATTACAGGCGTTGCGGTGGTAGTCCATGTCCTCAGGAGCGCCCATTTTGTTCAGCTTGGGCAGGCACAGGTCGTAAAGCGGGGTTCCTTCAAAGGGCGTCACCACAAAAAAAGTGGCGAAATTCAAGCGGGAGCGGCAGGCGAAATCCACGGTGGCCATAAGCTCATCCCGGGTTTCGGTGGGGAATCCCAGCATAAAAAAGCCCACGGTGGTTATGCCCAAATCAAAGGCCATGTTGATGGCTTCATTGACCTTTGTAAGGTCCAGATTTTTTTTGATGAGCTTTTGGAGCCTGGGAGACCCGGTTTCCACGGCAATGCCGGAAAAATGCACCCCCGCCTTTTTCAGTTTTTTCAGTAGACGAAAATTCAACAAGTCGGCCCGCATGGCGTTGGGAAACGAAATTTTTATTTTAAGGCCCCGGCTGATGATGAGATCGCAAATAGCTTCGGCGCGTTCGGCGTTTAGGTTGAAGATGTCGTCCACGATTTCAATTTCCCGTACTCCGTGCCGGCGCACCAGGGCTTCAATTTCGTCCGCCACATTTTCCGGGCTTCTGGGCCGAAAGCCTTTGCCGAAAATTCGGTGGCAGTAAATGCATTGATACGGGCAGGAGCGTGAGGTGAAAACCGGCATGTACCGATTTTTCCGCACATTGGCGAAGCGTTCGGCTTTGGCGTAGGCGCTTATGTCGATCAAGTCCCAGGCCGGAAAAGCCAGGGCGTCCATGTTTTGGATTTCCTGGGCGGGCGGCGTTTTAACGATCTTTCCATCCCGCCGGAACGCCAGTCCGGGGATGTCCTCCAACCGGCCCTGGCTTGTTTCTAAAAAACGGACCACTGCGGGAAAGTTTTCCTCCCCCTCCCCCAAGACCGCCAGGTCAATGTTGGGGTCGGACAAAACGTCGTCAGGCCCGGAGGTGGGATAAGGGCCGCCCGCAATCACCATCGGCGGCTTAGGCAGGGCCTTGAGGCCGGCGGCCAGTTCGTGGACTGTGGACGACTCCAGGGAGAACGCGGAAATCCCCGCAATGCCGGGCGCCATGCCGCGGGCTGTCTTCAGGGCGAAACTCATGGGTTCGGCGTGCAAACGCATGTCCAGAATCCGGACGTCATGGTCCCCATACGCCTTCAGGGCCGAAGCCAGGTACATAAGCCCCAGGGGCGGAGACGCCTGGATATGGGCCGCGTTGCCCGACGTGGGTTTGATCAGAAGAATTTTCGTCATATTCGGTTTTATGCTCGCAGAAGCTGCTTATTTTCACCCTCAGCGTTCAAATACAATAGGGGGCGAGGCCTGTCAAACTCCATGCTGCGGTCTTGGACGAAAAGACTTGTGCTTGCAAGAACCGGCGCGTTGTGCAAAAATTCAGCATCTTAATTTGGGAACTGCGGAGGGGATAAAGGTCCGGGGTCTTAAACATGCGGCATAAGGGCCAAACCCTGCTCCGCTCCCCACGGCGGATTCACCTTCCATGGACAAGGCCTTGAAAAAAACATTTGCGAACAATCCAAGCGCCCAAGGACTTGCGCAGCCCCTGGACGACGGAACCCGGGTATTGATGCGCCTGGCCAAGGCGGACCGGTTCAACACGTGGATGGCCGACGCCATTCGCCCCTTTGTGGGGGAAAAGGTGCTGGAGATCGGCTCGGGAATCGGCAGCCTGACGAAAAAGCTCCTGCCCCGGCGAAGCTACACCTGCACGGACATCAACCCGTTCCATTTGGAAATCACGCGCAGGCTCACGGAAAGCCGGCCTTATCTGGAGGTTTCGTATCTGGATTTGAACGACATTTCCGAATTCACCAAAGCCCGCCGTTCTTTCGACACCGTGGTCTGCATCAACGTCATAGAGCATCTGGAGGACGACCTGGGCGCCGTGAAAAATATTTCCAGCCTGCTGGAGCCGGGCGGCCGGGCGGTGATCCTGGTTCCCCGGGGGCAGGCTTTTTTCGGGACTCTAGACGAACTGGTGGGGCACAAAAGGCGGTATTCCAAGGACATGCTTGTGGGCCTGGCAAGGAAGACGGGCCTGACCGTGGAGCGCATCATTCCGTATAACCGGGTAAGCACGGTGTTTTGGGTGCTTAACGGGCAGGTATTGAAAAAAAGGAGCTTCGGAGGCTTCCAGGTCTATATGATGGACCTTCTGACTCCCCTGTTCCGGCGCGTTGACCGGTTTATCCCGTCCCCATCACTGAGTTATCTGGCGGTGTTCAGAAAATAACCAGGCGGAATTTCATGACCAGGAATCGACGACACATCCTTGTTTTGCTCATCTACCTGGCCTTTTTTTCCCTTCTGTTTTTGCAATATCCTTTAAAAAACTGCCTGCCGGGCAATTACGACGCCTGGATGCAGATAGTCATGTGGAAAACGCTCCTGACCAAGCTGCAAAGCCTTTTTTCCGGGGAATTTTTAGGAACCTTTTTTTATCCTGCGGAAAACGTTTTTTATTACGGCGAGACCTCCCTCATCACCACCGTGATTTTCGGGGCGTGCAAAATTTTGGGCGCCAGCGACCTGTGGTGCTGCTACTGGATTATCGTGCTGGTATTTACCGGGGCGGCCTGGGGAGTGTACATCCTGGCCGGAAATTACACGAAAGATGCGGGCGGCGCTTTTTTCGCCGGATTCGCCTATGCGTGCTCCAACTTCCTATTCGGAGGCATAGACGACGCGCCCATTTACTGCGCCCTGACCACGGGCCTGGCCCTGCATTTTTTCCTGAAGTACATCCATGAAAATCAACCGAAGCATCTGGTCTGGATGGCCGTCATAGGAGGGCTTGAGGCTTATGTATCGGTTTACGCCTTTGTGCTGCAAAGCGCCGCCCTGGTCCTGTTCGCCCTGGTGTACGTCAGAAGCTGGGCCTCCTGGGGTAAGGTAAAAATAATCGCCCCGAGGGTTTTATTGTACGGGCTCGTCCCCCTGCCTTTGATCGCTTTTTATCTGTACGCAAAAGCCTATGGAAACGTGTATTTTCCCTGGCCCGTCCACTTGGTGATGGACGGGACCAGCCTGCGGCCCTGGAGTTTGTTCGGCGTCCTGCCCGGCAACCTGCTTTATCCGGCGACGACCTCCGATTATGTTGTGTGGAGCCATGTACGGATCATGGCCTTTGTGGGCTTCGGGCTGTGGCTATTGGCGTTGCTCGGGCTCATAAAAGCCAAAGGCCGAAAAATCGAACTGGTCCTGCTGGCCCTGTTTGGCTTGGCATTCTCATTCGCCGTCAAAGACCTGAACGTCCTGGGCGACGTGTACCGCCTGCCCTTTTATTACACGGGCGACGACTCCTTGCTGAACTTCTTCCGGGTTCCCAGCCGGTTTTTCATCCTGACGTCCATGGCGTTGTCCATATTGGGCGGAATGGGCCTGAGCGTCGTCCGGCAATGGTTTGCGTCGCCTTGGATGAAGCGCGCCGTGCTGGCTGCATTTTTGATCTTCCATTGCCTGGAGAACACGCCCTTTCCCCTGGCCGCCTATCCCATGGGGCCCATGGGCGATCCGCCCGTGGAATACAAGGAGTATTTCCAGGGCATGGATGACGCCGTGATCCTGGATCTGCCATCCACGGACATCGCCGTGGTTCCCTTTGAAGACGATTATCTGTTCGGGTTTAACCGGGAGTTCATCTACATGCACTGGCAGTTGGATCACAGGAGGCACATTCTAAACGGCATCAACGGATATGCGCCTTCCTTCCGGGTGTATTTTGAAGGGCTGACGGACAAGGTGTTTTACGAGGGGAACCTGGAGGCGTTCGATAAATTCAGGCCCTACAAACTAAGCCACGTGGTCTTTCACAAGGATCTTGTTTTGAAAAAGGACAAGGGCATGGAGGAGAGATTAAAAACCATGCCCTTTCTTGAGTTGGAAATGGAAACGCCCCGGCTGTGCATTTTCCGCGTGTTACCCAAGGAAGACGCGCCGAGGCGTGACAAGACAGTTAATAGGGATTAAGGGCTATTCTTCCAAAATGCCCCACCATCCGATAACCCGTTTGAACAAGTCGAATTGCATCAGCACTTCGTCTTTCATCAGACGCAGGTTGACGTTTTCTTCTTCCAAAACAGCCTTTTCCATCTGCTTGGCCGCGCTCCACAAGGACAAGGCGCTGATGCTGCCTGCCGTGCCGGCGATCTTGTGCGCGATCGCCTGGCAGGATTCAAGGGCGCCATTGTTCACGGCTTTCTCCAGCCCCCTCATAAGCACAGGCGCCTCATCCATGAATATCTTCAAGACTTTTTTGGCCAGGTTCATGTCCCCCAAAACCTGGGCGAAAAACTTTTGCTTGTCGAAAACCAAAGAGGCCTGCTCCGCCATGACGGGCCGGGCTTTGGACCACGCCAGATCGCTTCCGTATTCGATGGTTTTGTTGTCAAATGATTCGTGCAGGTTCATGCGACTCTCCAATCCGCTCAGAGTTTTTTTTGTGCAGCAGAGCTGTATAAAGTGATCTTCGTCACATGCCCCCAAAAACTTAACATAATTTTTTCATCCTCATTTTTACCGGTGGAAACGGGTGTATTTTCAATACCCGTCACAGGCTGGCGGCAGTACAAGCTATAAGAGGGCATTTAGAATGCAAAGTCCGCTTTAAGCCGCACAACAAGCCTATTTTCTTCAAAATCGAAGGAGGGGATTCGTACAATTTGCTTGTGTTTTACTTTTGAAAATAGTAATAAATATTGTGTGGAGAAAGACCTTTCGGGTCCTCCGGAAGTTTGGTTTGAGGTGAAGTTTTGGGATCATTTTTCCTGAAAGTTCATACCTGAACTTGAAAAGACTGGGAGTTTAAAAAATCTCGGCATATGAGAACGAATGGGTTCATCCATTTTGCGGAACCGAGCGCATGAATGTGTTCGCCTTCATGTAAAGTCTTTGCTGGAAGTTCATAGCACCCTGTTTTTGTTATGATTTTTTTGAAAGGGCATGACCATGGTGAGAAATACTCATAAAATCAATGCAACCTCTCTACTCCCAAATAGCCTCTTGGTAAGGATGCATCTCTGCCTCATGCTGGTTTTCCTGTGCGCAGGTTTTCAAACGGCCCTGGCCCAGGAAGAAACCCCGCCGGACTGGCGGCGAATCCGAACCAATAGCGTGCCCTATTATCCGGAAGACATCACCGTGGATTCCACGGGCGGCGTGTGGGTGACTGCCTCCAACGGATCGGAGGACGAACCCGGAGTCTGGAACCTGCCTTCCGGCGAAACCCGGTTTCAGTACTTGACGGACTCTCGGGCCAATAACTGGCTCACCGGGGTTTTTAATAACGTGGTGGAAAAGCCCAATCTGAATGAAGAAATCAACTACGCCGTTCAGGATGACGACGGCAATGTGTGGTACGCCTTGAACAACCGCTCCGTGTTGGTCCAAAAGGCGGATGATTCGTGGCTGACAATCAACATGGTGGACACCTCGGACATTTCCTACGGATCCGATACTACAAACGTGGACAGCGCCCATACCATCCGCCTGATAGACAACCAGGACGGATCTCAGGACGCGTTGCTCATTGCCTACCGGAGCGTCATAAGAGTTGATTCGAACTTTAACGTGACGGAAACCCGGAGGGTTTATGAAAACTATAATAACTACTTGATCCGGGACGCCTACTATGACAGCCACGGCAGATACTGGGTTTGCGATGACTACGGGGTGCAGTTTGGGACAACTCTTTTGAATACTGAGTTTCCGGCTTACTCCGAAGCCTACAAAAACGATCCGGATGCGCCTCCGTACAATCCACTTGTCATCACGTCCACCATCGAAGCCATAACCCGCATCACAGAAGACTCTCTTGGCAACATGTGGTTCGCCAATGGTAACTACGGCTCTTCCGGAGTTTATTGCCTTACCAATCCTGACGGCACGAACGACTGGGCCAAGTACAACCTCCAGACTGAAACGGGCTCGTCCAACCAGGTTACCTGCATGGCCGCAGGCGACAACGGAACCATGTGGTTCGGCTTCAATCAAAGCAGCGGCATAGTAACTTACGCCAGCGGAGCATGGTCGCGCACCACCCTGGCCAGCCTTGGCATTCTGACCGAAATCGTCCTAGACATGTCCTATCACGACGGAACGTTGTGGTTCACCACCTATAAAGATTCGGCAGAACCCAGAGACAACGCAGGCGTGTACGCCCTTACCACCGCGGACTCCTCGGTAATTTCCTACACCTACCGTCTGGACAGCACCTCGCTTACCAGCAACCGCATTAACAGCATCGCGGCCGATCTGAGCGGCGGCGTGTGGTTCGCCGCCTATGACGCCCCCAGCGTGGCCCGATTGAAAGCCGATGGAACCTGGGTTCAGTATGCGACAGACGCCATGGATCTTCTCTGGTCCCGAGGGAGCGGCAGCATCCCTGGAATCGGCGTGGATTCCAATAACATCATATACATGGCTCCCAATCGCCGCGCGCCCATTGCCTACGACATCAACACGGAGCAATGGCTGGATCTCCCGGCGGGACCGGCCGCGGACACCTATTTTTATAATGTGTATGTTGACCCGAAAGACGGCAAGTGGTTCCTTGGCTCGGAACGGGTTTATTATCTGGATGCAGACAATGCGGACTGGACCACATACGATACGACGGACTCAACCAAGTTTTCATATGAAAACGTAACGAACGCCCTCATGGACGCAGAGGAGAACATGTGGTTCTCCACCTTTTACGGGCTGTGCGTCGCCAAAAACGATCCCATCAGCGGCACCGTCTGGATTCAGTTTGAATCAGGCGACGGCACCGGGTACGAAGGAGGATACACGGATCGGGTTTTCCTGGACGGAGACGGCGTAATCTGGAACTCGGTGAACCAAACTTACGACAGCGCAGCCAACACGTGGACCACTCAGACCGACCTCACGCCTCTTGAAACTCGTCCTTTGCGCTTTTTGAACGGCGATATTCCCGCAAATGTGGATCTGGCTGGGGCTCCCGAAGAATTGTCCGGTACGGCCCAGGATCGCATGACCGTGGATACTGCAGGCAACGTGTACTTTGCCGGCGGCATGTTCTGGCTTCAATCCGTCAACAAGGGCATTGTTGTCTGTAGCCCGGTAAAGGGCGACGTGTCCCGGGACGGACGCATTGATCTGGCGGACGCCGTGCTTTCCATGGGCGCCTTGTCAGGCAAAACTACGGGAGTGCAGTCCGCGCCCACGGACGTGACCGGCGACGGCAAGGTGGATCAGGCCGAAAGCCTCTTTGTGCTCCAAAAAGTGGCGGGCCTGCGGTAAGTCAAACATTTCGGATTATCCACAAGGGGCGGTTTGGAGGCGGTTGCTTTCCAAGCCGCCCCTTTTCTATAGATTCGCCTTTTAACAAAAACCAAACCCTGATAAATTATGGAAAGACGGGGCGGACGGCATTGACAACCCTTCCAGCCCTCTAGTATTAGTCAGCTTTTCAGCATGTATGCTTCGGCGCGTTCATTTTGCCCGTCGGATATGAAAAAATCAAACACCCAGGATTCCCAGGAGGAATACGGTTATGACAGAAAACGGACAATCTCCCGTCATCGACGCTGAAATCGTGGAGCAAAGCCCGGAGCAGGCTTTAAAGGAACTGGTTCCCGCCGTCCTGGAGCCGCCCAAGAACGTCCCCGCGCCCGAGGCCGACGCCGCCAAGGAAGCCGCCCTGGTCCTGCTGGAAAGAATCAAGACCGACCCCACGGACAGGACTGCGCTTCGGGAGGCCGCCTCCGTGGGCGACGACGTCCAGACCAAGGCCAACGGGGAGTTCGGGCTTATGCGCACCTCTTTGGGCAAGGTCATGGACCGGATGAGCAACGGCGAGAAAAACGGCATTCCCCAGGACCTGGTGAAATTGCGCGAGGTCATGGATCAAATCAACCCGTATCCGGCCATTGAGCAGTTGAAAAAATCCCAGACCGCGGGCTTTTTATCCCGCATGTTCCGGGGCGTGCCCGGCGTAGGGAAGGTCCTGGCCGACATTGCCATGCGTTATGAGTCGGTCCAGACCCAGGTGGACGCCATTATCCAGTCCCTGATGGCGGGCAGCGACAAGCTGTTGGAAAACACCCTGGAAATCGAGGAACGGTACAATAATCTCAAGCAGCTTCAAAACGAATTGAAGCTGAGGGGCTACAAACTTCAGGTGCTTTTGCAGGAGATGGAAAAGCTCCAGCCCGAAATGACTGACGAGGGCGAAAAGCAGGCCCTGCAAAAAGCCATTGTCCGGGTGGTGAGAAGGCTCCAAAACATCAAGGTGACCGAAAACGCGTTCTCCCAGTTTTTCGTGACCATGAACATCACCATGGACAACCACGACAACCTGCGGGACTCCATCAAGAGCATGGTCAACCTCACCCGCCCTGTCCTGGAAAACGGCCTGGCCCTCAAGATCGCCCAACAGGACGAAAAGCAAATCGCCCAGGCCCTGGCCGAATCCCAGCAATACCTGGGCGGGCTCATGGTGTCCATCGCCGAGGACTCCATGGACAACGCGGCCGAGGTGGCCAAGGTCACCAACGAGCCTTTGGTGCGCTTTCAGGATCTGGTCAAGTCCTACAATATCCTCACCTCCCGCATGGAGGAGGCCTCCAAGATCGAAGGCCAGATGCTGGAGTCCGCCAAATCCAACATGGCCCAGTTGGAGGAAATGACCAAGGACATGGAAAAACGCGCCCAGGCCCAGGAAGCCGCCCGGGACGCCGTGAACAAGATCGATTAACAGGCTCCTTTTTGAGGCGGGCTTTGATAGAGTACAAAACCGGGATTGACGGTTGGCAATGGCCGTCAGTCCCGGTTTTTTTATTTTGATATCAGGAGGGGGGGGGAGAATTGTCAACCGCGACGGATAAGGTGAATATCCATCCGCAAAGGTTAATGTAACGAGATAACGCGGTCCCCGCGCTTTTTGGGCTGGGAGACCCAGCCCCTGCTTCGGGCGGGGCAACCCCCTTCCCCCTAATGACAAAGGAGGCGCCAGGGACATTTTAAAATCCGACAGGGCCCTTATCGCCTCTTTCCAACTTATATCTCCTTGACAATCCGACCGTTCAAATTTATCCTGCCGACAGGACTGACATGTCAGTTTCTTTATCCAACCAACAAAATCAGGGAGGGGCGATGGCAGCGAGATCCACCGGTGGAAAAAAACCTAATATTCTGTTAAGATCCATGTTCAATAACAGCCCCCAATCCCTTTGGTTTCAGCGGTTTATGCTGGACGGAATCGTTAAGACCCTGGGCAGCACGCCCAAAAAAGCCAAGATCATCAAAACCCGCATTGAGGGCATACCTGCTGAAATCATAACCGGCTGGGCGCAACCGGACGGCAGGACCCTGTTGTACCTCCACGGCGGGGCGTATCTCATGGGCTCCATCAGCACCCACAGGCCCCTGGCCTCGGCCCTGTGCCGCATAACTTCGGCCCGGGGCGTGATCATAGATTACCGCCTGGCGCCGGAGCATCCGTTTCCCGCCGCCCTGGAAGACGCCCTTTTGGCTTACGGCGCGATTCTGGCCTCCGGGGTCAAGCCGGAAAAAATCGTGATCGCCGGAGATTCCGCGGGCGGAGGCCTGACCCTGGCCCTGCTCCTGGCGCTCAAGCAAAAAGGTCTCCCCTTGCCGGCCGGAGCCTACTGCATGTCCCCCTGGACCAACCTGTACGAATGCAACAAGTCAGGCCACTTTCACAGGACTGGGGTCAAGCATCGCCAGGACCGGTATGTGCGCTACGCCTCGGACTTGTACGCCGCCGGATCTGACAAAAAAAATCCCCTGATCAGCCCGGCCTACGGAGATTACGCCGGCCTGCCGCCCATTTTGGTCCAGGCGGCAAAAGGAGAACTTCTCCGCTGCGACGCCCGGGAAACCGTGGAACGGGCCCGGGCCCATGGCGTGGATGCGGCCCTGGAAATTTACAACAGCAGGGTCCACGTGCTTCAGGGCCTGGCCGGACGCTCCGGCCTGGGGCGGTCCCTGTTGATCCGGGGCGGACGGTTTTTGGCTGATCGCTTGGATTAAGAGACCAAAATAACAGATTAGTCCCATGGTGGATTTGAGTCCAATGGCGACTGATATTTACAACAGCGTTCTTACCCATGTGTAGAATTTTTTTCTTGACAGGCGTAGAAGTTTTAAGTTAGATTCCGTTCAACGCGGGTGAGAAAGTACGACCTTCAAAGCCTACACTTCACCCGGGCGAATTCCAAACCAACAAATTGTTTTGCCAAACCGGTCGCGAGGCCGGGACGGAAAGCCACGGGTCTTGATCATAAAAGACAGCCGGGTTGCGCATCAAGGGCAACCCGGCTTTTTTAGTTTTATCTCACCACACCAAAACTTCTCAGGGGGAGAACGATGATGAAGAAGCAAGCATTAATTCTGGCGCTGGCCGCTCTTTTGCTGATTCCCGGACTGGCGCTCGCCGGCGGAAGCAAAGACATTTGCGACACCAAATACCCGGTGGTTCTGGCCCATGGCATGGGCGCATCGGCCGAGATCCTGGGGATCATGGATTATTGGTGGGGCATTGAAGAAGCGCTGGAAGACGAGGGCGCGGAAGTGTACATCACGTCGGTCAACGGCATGGACGCCACGGAAAACAAGGCTGCCGACTTTCAGCGTCAGGCTTTTCAAATCATGGCTGTGTCCGGCGCCTCCAAGATCAACATCATCGGCCACTCCCACGGAACCATATACACCCGGTACGCCATGTCCAACCTGAGCCTGGGCCGCTACGTCAAAAGCCACACCAGCATTGCAGGCCCCCACAGGGGCAGCAGCATCGCCGACCTGATCATGAACGGCCTTCCCTCCGGATTGCTGAACGTGGGCGGCGACGTCCTGGATTTTGTCTACGCCTTCATCTTCGGCGATGACAATCCCCAGAGCCTGGAAAACGGCTACGACCTGGTGACCGACTACATGTCCGACGTGTTCAATCCCAACACCCCGAACCTGAGCGGCGTATACTACCAAAGCTGGGCCGCCAAAGCCAAAGTGGGCTGCAACAGCGTGGTCCTGACTCCCACCTGGCTGATCATGCTGGGCTACGAAGGCGCCAATGACGGGCTGGTCGGCGTGGAAAGCGCCAAATGGGGCAAGTTCCGCGGCGTGGAAGACGGCGCATGGTGGAGCCTGGGCGTGGATCACCTGAACATCGTGGGTCAGCTTTTCGGCATCACTCCCGGCTTTGACGCTCCTGACTTCTTCGTGGACATCGTGAGCGACCTGAAAGACAGGGGATACTGATTCCCAAACTTCAAAGAGTAAACAGGCCTTGAAATACAAAGGGAGTCCAGTCAGACCGGGCTCCCTTTTTAAGTTCAGCGATTGAAACTGGATCATGATAATAAAGCGTCAGGCAAGGACTTAAACCTGCTCTAAAAGCTCAAAAAAACGTTCCCGGGAAATGTTTGCTGTTCGGAGATTATTCTTGATGATGAAAACAGGAACTTCCGGCCAAGTTGGAATCACCACCGGCCGAAGAATTCCTTCCTTGACGTAAGAGAAATGGTCTCCCTTCCGCCTGGCAAAAACAAAGCCTTCAGCCTCGAAAATTTTTATTAGAATGGTATAGTGGAGGGGAGTAATTCTGGGCATGGCGCTAAGCCGGCATGGATAGTTGGAGGCTTTCGCTTGAAATAATCTCCGGTCCTTTCCAATAGGAGCCGGTTTCGGAAAACCCGCACTCCTCCAAAATGTCTTGGAGGGTCCCTTGCTCCATGGCAGTCTCAATAAAAAGCTCAACAGCCTCTCTTAGATTTTTAGCAGCCTCATCCGGATTCCGTCCGCAGCTTGAAATGTCAAGCTCAGGAGCGTAGGCGATGAAAACGTCATTTTCTTTTAGAATTTGGGTGGTCAGGTAAATGTTCATGGATAACCTCCTATTCAGAAAGACTTTTAAAATAATAGGTTGAAATCCGGGTGAAGTCAAGACCCAGGAGAGTGCCTGCAAGTCCATTCACCGGTTGCAGGAAAGAAGCGTTTTTGCTACATTTACGTCCGTCTTTGACCTCACATCTTCCAAGTCTCAATTCATTACGGCCTTTGCAGTGCAATCGGGGGGAACAATCAATGTCCGGCTTAAGCAAGTGGAAAAAAATCAGTTTATTGTGCGGCGCCGCACTATTTATAATAGTTCTGGGGTATGTGTTTCTGTCAGGCGGAGATTCCCGGCGGGCCGTCCTGCCCGAGGCCGCCCCGGACGGATACATCTTTGACAAAACCTACGACGTCCCGCTTAAGGACATTGTCAAATCCCACGGCGTCGCCTCCCCCGAAGATTCCGTCAATCAGGCCAGGGCTTCGGCCGAGCCCGGCCGATATTCCCAGGTCAATGTCAGCCAGTATTTCGACGAGGGCATGGGCGTAACCGTGTTCACCCGCAAGTATTTCAAGTATCTGGAAAAAAAATTCAAGCACAGCAAAGACCTGGAAAGCCACCTGGCGGAGGTGAAGGCCTTTCTGCTTTCCCAATTGCCTGAGGACGAAGCCATGGAGCTTTTCGCCTTGTATACGGATTACCTGAATTGCGAAATGGACCTGGCCTACGCCCAGGAATCCTGGGGGCAGCCCACTACGGTGGAGGAGGTGGTCGCGCTTCTGGCCCGCATTCAGGCGTATCGGCGGGATTATTTGGGCAAAGAAACTGCCGACGCCTTGTACGGAGCCGAAATAAAAACCAAGGAATACCGGGTGCGCCGCGGCGCCATTGTGGCGGACAAGGAGCTTTACGGCGAGGAAAAGGAAGCCCTGTTGGCGCAGTTGAACGAAGACATGTGGGGAGACCAGACCTCGGATGTGGAGGCCTACGGACTGCCTTACAATCGGTATCAGGAAAAGCTGCGCATGTACCAAAAGGATTTTTCCGAAATGACCTCCACAGAAGACAAGGAAGCCCTCACCCGGGAATTCCGGGAGGAGTTCTTCACCCCGGAGCAGGTGGCGGCGTTGGATGAAGTGGACGTCATGCTGGCTGAAAAGCAGACCATCGAAAACCAACTTCAGGCCAAAGAGCAGGAAATTGAAAGCAATCCCGACCTGACCCAGGAGCAAAAGGACGCGGCCATAGAGCAGGCGGCCGACGAAATGCTGGGGGAGGACGCTCCGGCTTATTTTCGCCGCAAAGCCATCCGCGACGGCAAAAAAGCCTTGATGCAGGAGCAGGGGTTGAACTGATCGGAAATTATTCTTTTTTGCAGCAGATGTCGATGAGGTCGCCGCACACGGACTGATGAGCGGCGCAGAGCTTGGCCTTGTGTCCGTCCAGAACCGGAGCCACTGTATCCAAGGCGATTTCCGGCAGGTTGTTGGTCTCGGATAAATGCCCCAGGATGACGTGCGACAGGCCGTCATGAAGGATTTCCTCCAGCAATTCCCGGGATGCGTCGTTGGAAAGATGTCCGGACCGGCCTTTGATCCGCTGCTTCAAGTGCCAGGGATACGGGCCGTCCAAAAGCATTTGCACGTCGTGGTTGGCTTCCATAAGCAGGACATTGCAGTCCTGGAGGTGATTTTTCACCATGGCCGTGGCGATTCCCAGGTCCGTGGCGATTCCCGCTTTGGCGCCATGGGCCTGAATGGTGAACCCGGCGGGATTGACGGCGTCGTGGCTGGTGGAAAAAGGATGAATCGTCATGCCGCCTATGGTGAACTCCTGTCCCGGGACAAAGCCCTTGCATTTTTCCATCTTGCCCAGGCCTTTGATGGAGGCCTTGTACGTCTCCCGCGTAAAATACGCCGTATACCCGTACCGTCTGCAAAGCACGCCCACCCCGCTCACGTGATCCGTATGCTCATGGGAAACCAGTATGGCGCTGATGCTTTTGGGATCAATGTCCCGTTCGGCCATGCGCCGCTCCAATTGCACGCCGGAAAGGCCCGCATCCACCAGGATGGAGGTTGTTCCATCGGTGACATAAATGGAGTTGCCTTTGCTGCCCGAGGCCAGCACGCAGATTTTGAACGGGTTTTCTGAAGGAGAGTTTGTCATCCAATCCGTATCCGAAAAAAGAACTTATACGCCGGTATGCCCGAAGCCGCCGCTGTTGCGTTCGGTTTCGTCCAGGGAATCCGTCTCCACCAGCCTGGCCTGGAACACCCGCCCCACAATAAGCTGAGCGATACGGTCGCCCCGTGAGATGGTGCGCGTTTCGCGGGAAAGATTGATGAGTCCGATCTTTACTTCTCCCCGGTAATCCGAGTCAATGGTGCCGGGCGTGTTAACCAGGCTGACCCCCTGCTTGATGGCCAGGCCGCTACGGGGGCGCACCTGCACTTCGAAGCCTTGGGGAATGGCCATGGCCAGGCCGGTGGGAACCAGGGCGATGTCTCCGGGCGCCATGGCGAGATCTTCGTCCAGGGCCGCGCAAATATCCATGCCTGCAGATCCGGGGGTCATGTACCTGGGCAAGGGCAGGTCTCCGTCCTTTCCGGGATTTAATCGTTTGATCCTGATTTCCGGCTGTTCTTGGGATAGCATGAATAATCCTATACGAATCTTCTAAGGCTGTCAGGGTCCTGGACCGGGCCAAGGACGGCCAGGGCCATGGGCGCTTCCAACAATTCGTTGGCAAGCTCCAGAATTTCTTCCCTGGTGACGGCTTCAATATTTTTTGCGGACTCGGAAATGGGTTTGTGGCGCCCAAAATTGATTTCGTTCTGCGCCGCCCTCAACATCTGGTTGTCCGTACTCTCCGCGGACATAATCAAGCTGCCAAGCACATACTCTTTGGCGCCCCTTAGCTCCTGTTCGCTCACCTTGTCCCCTTTCAAGCGGCTCAATTCCTTGTAAATGAGGTCCAGGGTAAGGTCCAGGTTGGAGGGATCCACGCCCGCGTAGACGCCGATGGCGCCGGTGTCGGAAAAAGACGGGGCGAAGGAATACACGGAATAAGCCAGGCCGCGCTTTTCGCGCACTTCCTGGAAAAGCCGGGAGCTCATGTTTCCGCCCAGAATAATGTTCATCAGGGAATAAGCGTAGCGCCTGGGGTCTACGGCGCCGAGGCCCGAAGCGGCCAGGCACAAATGCACCTGCTCCAGGTCCCGATGCTCCACCCGCAGTTCGGGATTGTTTTTCGGCGGAACGCGTTGAGGCAGTTCAGGCCCCGGGCTCACTTGCTCGAAAGCCGGCCCGGTGAGGGATACAAAATCGTCATGGTCCAGATGCCCGGCCGCGGTGATGACAATGCGGCTGGGCTGATACCATTCCTTGAGATAATCCAGCAGAGAGTGGGCTTCAAAGGAAAGCAGGTTATCCGGAGAACCCAGGACGGAACGCCCCAGGGGATGCTCTCCGAAAAGCGCCTCGCTGGTCATAAGATGGACTCGGTCGTCAGGGCTGTCATCCTGCATGCCGATTTCCTGCAGGATGACAGCTCGTTCCCGAACAAATTCTTCCGGTTGAAAGACGGAATTAAGAAAAATATCCGATAGAATATCCGTCAGCTGCGGCAAGTGCGTATCCAGAACCTTGCCATGGTAACAGGTATCCTCCATGCCGGTGAACGCGTTGGCGTTTCCTCCGATGGCGTCCATTTCGGCCGCTATCTGAAAAGCGTCCCGCTTTTCCGTGCCCTTGAAAACCATGTGCTCGATAAAGTGGCACATGCCGTTGTTTTCAAGAGGTTCGTCCCGGGCGCCTACGTTAACCCAGACGCCCATGGACACAGACCGCACATGCGGCATGGAATTAGTGACGATTCTTATCCCGTTGTGGAGCTCCGTTTTCCGGACCGGATTTTCCATTCTCTTCTTCCAGGAGCGCCTTGCGGCTCAGACGGATCTT
This sequence comes from Desulfatibacillum aliphaticivorans DSM 15576, assembly GCF_000429905.1. Taxonomy (NCBI): domain Bacteria; kingdom Pseudomonadati; phylum Thermodesulfobacteriota; class Desulfobacteria; order Desulfobacterales; family Desulfatibacillaceae; genus Desulfatibacillum; species Desulfatibacillum aliphaticivorans. The sequence goes on from NZ_AUCT01000031.1 coordinate 20,325, forward strand.
TCCATCCTTGGTTAATTCCAGCACCTTGACCTTGATCTTTTCCCCTTCCTTAACCACGTCGGACACCTTTTTGACGTGCTTGGTATCCAGTTGGGAAATATGGCACAGGCCTTCCGTGCCGGGGAGGATAGCCACAAAGGCGCCGAAGTCCATGATCTTCACGACGGTTCCTTCGTAGACGGCGCCCACTTCGGGAACGGCCGTAATGTCCTTGATCATCTGAAGGGCTGCTTCGCCTTCTTCCAGGTTCACCGCAGAGACCTTGACCAGGCCGCTGTCGTCCACGTCGACGCGGGTTCCGGTTTCCGCCTGGATAGCCCGGATCACCTTGCCGCCTGGGCCGATGATGTCCCGGATTTTGTCAGGATGGATCTGGATGGTGAACACCTTGGGCGCGTAAGGAGACATTTCCTCCCGGGATTCGCTGATGGTGGTCAGCATTTTTTCCAGGATGTGCAAACGTCCCACTCTGGCCTGGGCCAGGGCTTTTTCCATGATTTCCCGGGTGAGGCTGGAAATCTTGATGTCCATCTGCACGGAGGTGATGCCGTCCTTGGTTCCGGCCACCTTGAAGTCCATGTCGCCCATGTGGTCCTCATCCCCCAGAATATCGGAGAGAACCACAATCTTGTCGCCTTCGGCCATCAGCCCCATGGCGATGCCGGAGACGGGATTGGTAATGGGCACGCCGCCGTCCATGAGCGCCAGGCTTGCGGAGCAAACCGTGGCCATGGAGGAAGAGCCGTTGGATTCCAGGATTTCGGAAACGATCCGGATTGTGTAGTCAAAATCCTCCTTGGAAGGAAGCACTTCCTTGATGGCGCGGGTGGACAAGCCGCCGTGGCCGATATCCCTCCGGCTGGGGCCGCTGATTCTTTTGACCTCGCGCACGGAGTAAGGAGGAAAGTTATAGTGGAGCATGAAGGGACGGGTTTCGTCGCCGTACAGGGTTTCCACACGCTGTTCATCGCCGGAGGACCCTAAAGTGAGGATGCCCAGGGACTGGGTTTCTCCGCGGGTGAACAGGGCGGAGCCATGAGTCCGGGGCAGAATGCCCACTTCGCACGTAATGGGCCGGACTTCGTCAAAGCGCCGTCCGCCGATGCGGCGGCCTTCGTCCAACACCATGGCGCGCATAATCACGCGGGTGCGGTCATGGATGAATTCCGAAACTTCCTTGCCCCGGTCTTCGTATTCCTCGCCCAGGCCTTCCATGACGGTTTTCTTGACGTCGCGAATGGCGTCCTGACGCTCCAGCTTATCGTTGATTTCAAGAGCCTTTTTGATCTCGGGATCAGCCAGCTCAGCCACTTTGGCGGCCAGGTCTTCGTCCTTTTCTACAGGATCGGCCGATCTTTTGGGGACGCCCGCCTTCTCCATGAGTTCTTCCTGCATCTCAAGGAGGGGCTCCAGGGATTCCTGGCCAAAATAAATGGCGTCCAGCATTTCTTCTTCAGAAATAAATTGGCCTCCGCCTTCCACCATGACAACCCCGTCCCGGGAGCCTGCCACGATGATGTTGAGGTCGCAATTTTCCTGCTGGCTGATAGTGGGGTTTGCCACCAGTTCGCCGTCGATTCTGCCTACCCTGACGCAGGCGATAGGCGTGAAAAAGGGCAGGTCGGAAATGCAAAGTGCGGCGGAAGCCCCTACCATAGACAACATATCCGGGTCGTTTTCCTGATCCATGGACAGCACGGTGGCTATCACCTGGGTTTCATAACGCCAGGTCTTGGGAAACAAGGGCCGGATGGGCCTGTCTATAAGTCTTGCTGTTAGGGTTTCTTTTTCTGAGGGCCGCCCGATTTCCCGGCGAAAATAGTTTCCGGGAATTCTTCCGGCGGCATACACCTTCTCCTGGTACTCAACTGATAGCGGAACAAAATCAATGCCTGGGCGGAGTTCCTGAGAACCCACCACGGTTACTAACGTGATAGTTTCGCCATACGAAACCACAACCGACCCGCTAGCCTGTTTGGCCAGCTTGCCTGTTTGAATACGCAGGGGCTTGTCCCCCAAATTCCTTTCTAGTGTTACTTCCATTAGCATCTCCCGACGGTGGTCGTGCGCAAACCAGTGCTTATGTCAGCCCGCGGCGCGGCGAAAAGCCTCGTCGCAAGCATGTTGACCTCTACAATGATTACTTGCGTAGTCCCAACGCCTCAATTAATGTGCGGTATCGCTGCACATCCTTATTTTTCAAATAGTTTAAGAGCCTTCTACGCTGGCCGACCAGTTTAAGCAGCCCACGCCTGGAATGGTGATCCTTTTTGTGGGTTTTAAAATGCTCGGTCAGGTAAGTGATCCGATTTGTTAACAAGGCCACTTGCACTTCCGGGGAACCGGTGTCAGAGTCATGGGTCTTGAATTCTTCGATAAGCTCTTGTTTGGTTTTCGCTGTTAAGGCCACGTTTCTCAAGCCTCCTGTGTAGGTTAACTGTTAAAACTGTTTCTTGCGTTGGGGAGCATGGGCGCGCCCTTTGAATGCATTCTTCCCACAGGACGGGTTGGGGGAAAGACGCATTCATAGGTGAAGCCTATGCCATCCGTTTTAGGCGTAAGCACGGCAAGCAGGTCTCCCTCCTGGGAAGCCACCTTGATATGCTTGGGATTATCCTGCAGGTCTTGCCTGCCTGTTTTTTCTCCAAGGTCCAGCCATGTGAGGGCCGCCCCGTGGGTGATTTTCTTGGCCGTTTGCGAGGACGCTGTATATTCGGGCATTTGACGTAATGCATGGGCCATGGGCGCGACATGCTCATTGATTTTTCCCGATTGGACAAGGTCTTCCAACTGGTCGAGAGTCACGGCCTCCTCGATGGAAAAGCCGCTGTTTTCCGTACGGCGCAAGGCGTGCAGATGGGCTCCGCAGCCCAGTTCGCGCCCTATGTCCGCACAAAGGGTTCTGATATATGCTCCGCCCGAACAGCGGGCGGTGAATCCCGCCATGGGCGGGTTTATGTCAGTCACATCCAACGAGTAAATGGTGATGCGCCGCGCGTCCTTTTGCACGGGGGTTCCTTTTCTCGCCAACTTGTACAAAGGAACTCCCTGATGCTTAAGCGCGGAATACACCGGCGGAAACTGATCGATTTCCCCCTGGAACCTGGCCGCGGCTTCCCGGATCTGCTGGGGCGTAACCTGGGCGGCCTCAGCCTCCATGCGGGAGGCGACTTCGCCGGTCAAATCCTGGGTGTCGGTCTCGATGCCCAAGTGCATAACCGCTTCATAGGTTTTATCGCCATGAAGAAAAAACCTGGCCAGCCGGGTGGCTGCGCCCAGGCAGCATACAAGCACGCCCGTGGCGAACGGGTCCAAGGTGCCGGTATGCCCCGCCTTTTTGACGCCCAAGGTCTTTTTGACCTTGTCCAGAGCCTTTGCGGAGGTGATTCCGGACGGCTTGTCCACCACGATGATTCCGTGATTTACCGCCCCTTTTTCAAGCTGCATGCCTGTCATTCCTCCGGTTCCTCCGGGCTGTCCAGGGGACCGATTTCCCTTAGGATACTTTCAATCTTCCGGCCGTAATCAAAGGACTCGTCAAAGAAAAACTCCAACTCCGGCATATACCTGAGCCCCAGTTTTTTGGCCAGTTCCCGCTTAATAAAGCCGTGGGCCTGCTGAAAGGCCTCGCCGACTTTGATTTTCTTTTCTTCCTCGCCGAACACGCAATAATAGACCCGGGCGATCTTCAAATCCTTGGTCATTTTGACCCCTGTGATGGTTGCCCATTCCAGGCGCGGGTCGTTAATGCGTTTTTGAATGAGGGCGGACAATTCCTGTTGGATGCGTCCCGCCACTCTGTCCTGGCGTCCTATGGATTTCACAGATGCATTATCTCCATTTCCGAATCTATGATCTCACAGACGCCCATGGATTCAACAAGGTTGATGATCCGGTCCATCTTTGAGTTCAACAGTCTTTGGTCGTTGCCGACCAGGGCGAAGCCTATTTCCGCCCTTTGGTGCATATCATTATCCCCGGTTTCGGCCACCGAAGCGTTGAAGTTGCTTCGCATGCGCCCCACCACGGATTTCACGATCTTTCTCTTTCCCTTGAGGGAATGGGTGTCGGGTATTCTCAACACCAACACCCCGTAGCCTATAACCATACTCTATGTTCGGGCGGCTTTTTCCGGCCCGCCCGGCGCCGGTTTTTTGCGGCCTTATTTCAAAACCGGCTTGATCTCTTCCAGGTAGTAAAGCTCCAGAACGTCGCCGATCTTGATATCGTTGAAGTTCTCGATGCCCATGCCGCATTCGTAGCCGGTCGCCACTTCCTTAACGTCGTCCTTGAAGCGGCGGAGAGAAGACAGTTTACCGTCGAAAATCACCACGCCGTCGCGGAGCAGGCGGACCTGGTTGTGTCTTTCCACCTTGCCGTCGGTCACGTAGCAGCCAGCGATGGTGCCCACCTTGGGAATGGTGAAGGTGTCGCGGACTTCCGCGCGGCCGGAAACGTGCTCCTTGTAGGTGGATTCCATCAGGCCCACGATGGCGTCCTTGATCTCGTTGATGGCGTTGTAAATAATGTCGTAGAAGCGGATGTCCACATGCTCTTCCGCGGCCATGTCGCTGACCTTGGGGCTCGGCCGTACATTAAAGGCCACGATGATGGCGTTGGACACAGCAGCCAGGGCCACGTCCGACTCCAGAACCGTACCGGTGGCGGCATGGACCACATGAATCTTGACCTCGTCGCCGGAGAGCTTCTCCAGGGATTCGCGCAAGGCCTCGATGGAGCCCTGCACATCCGCTTTGATGATCAGGTTGAGGTCCTTTACATTCCCGGCCTGCATCTGGTCGAAGAGGTTGTCCAGGGACAGCTTGCTGGATTTCGCCAGTTCCGTGGCCCGCTGTTTTTGAGCGCGGTGCGAGGAGACCTGCTTGGCCACCTTTTCGTCATCCACGGCAATGATTTCATCGCCCGCCATGGGCACGCCGGAAAGGCCCAGGATTTCGGCCGGGCACGCAGGGCCGGCGGCGTCCAGGGGCTGGCGCTTTTCGTTGTACATGGCGCGCACCTTGCCGTAATGAATGCCGCAGACAACCACGTCTCCCGCGTGAAGCGTACCTTCCTGAATCAGGACTGTAGCCACGGGGCCCCTTCCGGGATCCACCTTGGCTTCCACAACATGGCCTCTGGCCAGTTTGTCCGGGTTGGCCTGAAGCTCCAGCACTTCGGCTTGGAGAAGGACCATTTCCAGCAGGTCGTCAAGGCCTTGGCGCTGCTTGGCGGATACTTGAACGAAGATGGTGTCTCCGCCCCAGTCTTCCGGCACCAGACCGTGATCGGAAAGTTCGCGCATGACGCGGTCCGGGTCGGCGCCTTCCTTGTCCATCTTGTTGACGGCGACGATGATGGGAACGCCGGCCGCCTTGGAGTGGTTGACGGCTTCCACGGTCTGGGGCATGACGCCGTCGTCGGCGGCCACAACCAGAATCACGATGTCCGTAACCTGGGCGCCGCGAGCGCGCATGGCCGTAAAGGCCTCATGGCCGGGAGTATCCAGGAAAGCGATCCTGCCCCTGGGCGAGTCCACCAGGTAAGCGCCGATGTGCTGGGTGATGCCGCCGGCTTCGCCGCCGGTCACGTTGCTCTCGCGAATGGCGTCCAGCAGGGAGGTCTTGCCGTGGTCGACGTGGCCCATGATGGTCACGACGGGCGGACGGTTCGACAAGGTTTCGGGAGCGTCCTCTTCAGCCTTGAGTACGGTTTCCTCCTCGAAATTGGCTTTTTCCACTTCATATCCAAATTCCGCGGCCAGCAGCACGGCGGTGTCATAGTCCAGCATCTGGTTGACCGTGGCCATAATGCCCATACCCATCAGGTTTTTGATAAGCTCGGCGGCCTTGATGCCCAAGCGTTTGGCCAGATCGGCCACGGCGATGGCCTCGTCAATCTTGATGCGGCGCTTGATGGCCTTGGGCGTGGTGGTTTGGGTCTTTTGCTGCCTGACAGGCTGGGCTTTTCCGCCCTTTTTGCCTTTACGCAATTTTCCGGGGGTTTTGTCGTAAAGATCGGCCCCTTCGACTACGGCCTTTTTGCGGAAAGAAATCTTTTTCTTGAAAAACTTGGAATCCGTTTCCTCGGTGGTTCCGCCGTCGCGGCGCCCCTTTTTCTTGCGTTTTTCCTTTTTCGCAGCAGGATCTCCGCCAAGGTCCTGAGGCGCACGGGGCTGCGGAGGTCCGCCTGGTCCGCCTGGTCCGCCTGGTCCAGCCGGCGACTGAGGAGCAGGTTTTTGGCGGGATGCGGGCGGAACAACGGGTTCCACGGGTCTTGTGGGCAGACTGATGATTTTCGCCGCAGTCTCCTTTTTCTTTTTCTTTTTGCCCTTGGGCTTGGGAGCTTCCTTGGAGGGCTCCTTGGCGGCTTGAGGCTCCTGGGATTTGGCGGGCTCCTTTTCTTCCGGAGCTTTGGCCTTTTCTTCGGCTTTTTCGTCTTCCGCAGGTTGAGCGGGCTCTTCGGCCTTGGGCTCTTCCTTGGAATCTTCCGGAGCGGCTTTCTGCTCTTCTTTAGCCTTAGGCTCTTCCGCAGGCTTCTCTGGCGCCTCTTCTTCGGCTTTAGCCTCAGCCTTGATTTCCGGCTTGGCCTCGGGCTCTTCCTGGGGCTCGGCGGGAGTGTCGGCGGCCTTGGCCGAAACGGCCTGTTTTTCCTCAGGCAGTTCCACAGGCGCGGGCTCTTCCTTGGGCGGCTCGGGCTCAGCCGGTTGAGGCGGCTCGGGCTTGGCAATAATCTTGGCCTTGTCCCCTGGAGGAGTCACATCCACCTTTTTCGGGGGTGCGGGCTTGGCTTCCGCCTGGGGAGCCTCCTCTGGCTCTTCCTTGGCTTGTACGGGAGCAGCCTTTTCGGGCGCAGGGGCGCCCTCTTCAGCCTTGGGCTCTTCTGCGGCGGGAGCAGCCTTTTGGGGCTCGGGCGCTTTTTCGGCAACGGGTTCCGGAGCCTTTTCAGCTTCCGGAGCGCTGACGGATTCCTGCGCAGCATCCATTTCCTGCACGCCTTCCTCCGCCCCTTCTTCGGGCTTCGCCGTTTCTTCGGGGCCGCCTTCGGCCGGCTTAACGACTTTCTTACGCCGGCGAATAACAGTTGTCCCTATGCGCTTTTCCACCACGCTTTTCGCTTTAGGCCGGACCAGGCTGGCTTTCACCAAGGCCACCACATCGTCATCCAGACTGCTCATGTGGCTCCTCACAGGCGTGGGGAGGTCCATGGCCTGGAGTTTATCCAGGAGCACCTTATTGGTCATGTTGAGCTCCCGGGCTAATTCATGCACTCTGAGTTTTGCCATCCATTCCCCCTAAACCTGGTCTTGCATTTGACTGCTTCCGGTCAGTTTCGGAAGTTGTTCCCGTTTCAAAAGAAGAAATACCCCTCTAAACGTTTTATGCAACCCTTTGGACCGTTCCCGCGCCGCTGGGCGGCTTGGCCGGAAGGGCCCCTGGTTTATTCGTTTTGGTGTTCGTAATCCTATTGCGTTATTTCTCTTCTTCCGGCTCCTCTTCAGGCGCCGGTTCTTCCGCCGAATCTTCGTCCGAGCCGTTTTCAGGCTCGTCCGCCGGAACTTCTTCCTCGTCTTCGGCTTCTTCCTCTTCTTCAGCTTCTTCGCTCTCTTCCGGGGACTCCTCTTCAGGCGCTGCTTCCTCCTGCTGGGCGTCCTCGGCTGCTTCCGCCTCCTGCGGCGCAGAGGCCTGCTTTTCCATGGCCATGCTGGCCATGGCTTCCTGGGCGGCGATGATGAGGGTGTCGGCCAGGGTCAGGTCTATGCCCTTGATCTGCACCAGATCGTCGGGATCCGCGGCGGAAAGCTCTTCCACGGAGTAGAAGCCTTTTTCATATAGGGCGTCGGCGATGTTCTCATCCAACTCAGCCAGTTCCATGAGGGAGTTGTAGCCGTCCTGCATGGTCCTGCTGTAGCGGGTTTCGCTCTTGACATCCAAATGCCAGCCGGTGAGCTTGGAGGCCAGCCGGACGTTCTGCCCTTTCTTGCCAATGGCCACGGAAAGAAATTCGTCGGGGACGATGACTTCCATGGCATGGTTTTCTTCGTCGATGATGACCCTGGAAATCTGGGCGGGCGCCAGGGCGTTGCATACGAACTTGGCGGAATCCGCGTGCCAGGGCACGATGTCGATTTTTTCGCCCCGGAGTTCGTGCACCACGTTCTGAACCCGGCTGCCCTTCATGCCCACGCAGGCGCCTACGGCGTCAATGTCCGAGTCGCTGGAGGCCACGGCGATTTTCGCCCTGACTCCGGGCTCCCGGGCGCCGGCCATCACGCTGACGACGCCTTCGCCGATTTCCGGCACTTCCATTTTAAACAGGCTGGTGAGGAAGTTGGGATGGGTCCGGGATAAAATAATCTGGGGCCCCCTGCCTTCCAGGACCACGTCCAGGATGAAAGCGCGAATCCGGTCCCCCCGGTGATAAGTCTCTCTGGGAACCTGTTCGCGGGAAGGAAGCACGCCTTCGGTCTGACCCAGGTTGACGATGATGTCGCCCCGGTCCATGCGCTGCATGATGCCGTTGATGATTTCGCCCTTGCGATCCATAAAGCTGGAGTAGACGGCGTCTCGCTCGGCGTCCTTGAGCTTCTGGATGATGACCTGCTTGGCGGATTGGGCGGCGATTCTTCCGAAAGTGGCGGTATCCATTTTGCTGCCCAGGCTGTCGCCCAGTTCGCAATCAGGATCCAATTCCCTGCCGTCCTCCATGGACATTTCCAGGTCCGGTTCGGTCACTTCCTCGACCACTTCCCTGAACTGGAAGACTTCCAGCTCTCCGGCTTCCTCATTATATTGGACTTCGATGTCCGCCCTGGGGCCTAATTTTTTTCGGGCTGCAGCCTGAAGAGCTTCTTCAAGGGTGGCAATGAGCACGTTCTTGTCTATGCCTTTGTCCCGGCTGACCTGGTCTATGACACGGCCGATGTCGCTGATCAACATGTGCTTTCTCCGTGCTTGTATTGGAGTCTGGCGGACTCAATTTCATGGAGCGCAAACTCCATGGGGACTTCGTCCGCGACTAAGGTTATCACGCCGTTTAAAGCGCCGGACAAGACGCCTCTGAACTTCTTGCGTCCCTCCCGGGGCTCCTTGGTCACAATAAGGGCCGTCCGCCCTTCGAACCGCCTGAAATGATCCTCCCTGGTCAGGGGCCTGTCCAGACCCGGCGAGGAAACCTCCAGACGATACCGGGGCATTTCATCCGCATAGGCGTCCAAAAGGTCGCCTACGTACCGGCTGACCATGGTGCAATCGCCCAGGGTGATGCCCCCTTCTTTGTCCACGTACAGGCGCAAAATATAACCGCCGCCTTCCCTTTTGAACTCAGCAAGGACCAAGTCCATGCCCTCGGCTTCCAGGGCCGCGCCCGTCAGTTTCCGAACCTGCTCCAAAATCCTGTCCGCATCCACGCGGCGAATTCTGTCTTTGGAAACCCGTGGGGCGCCTTTTCGGGACTTATCTTTTTTCGTTTTTTGTCCCATATTCCTGTTCAGTCAAGGGCTTGGCCGTTTTTTTCCCAGCCCTGGGGTCCAACAAATAAAAAACGGGCTAATCGCCCGTTTCCTGAACGCGGACACCTTGTGATTACATACGTCACCGGTCAACCGTTATCAAAAACTCCACAGCCAAAGTCAAACGTCCGGCAGTTGGTGACGAAACCGGAAGCCGCCTCGGTCAGGGAGCAGGCGAAGCCATTCTTTTGGAGCGGGCAACGAGATTCGAACTCGCGACTCCGAGCTTGGGAAGCTCGTACTCTACCAACTGAGTTATGCCCGCCAACGCAGCTTGCAAATATGGCCTTTTTAGAGTGGGTTGTCAACTTTTTTTTAGGAATATTCGCCAAAGGGGCTTTTTACCGCCTCATGCATCGACTCCCTCTCCTCCAAGGTTGGCTTTATTTACAGCATCGAGGGTTTTGCGTCAACACCCCGGCTTGCAGGATGATTGGCTGTTTTTTATGGAGAAGGGGCCTTTGTAATCCACCTTTATATAAGGAGCTTTGCTGCGGCCGGAATGGATCCTTGAAAAAAAACCTGCTTGACGCCGCTTCCTGCATGCGCTATATTGCCATATAGCGATATGGAGGACGCCATGAAAGAATTCATAAAAGTCATGAAAGCCCTGTCTGACCCAAGCAGGGTAAGCATCGTAAAAATGCTGGGACGCAAGGTTATGTGCGTATGCGAACTGCAAAACGCCTTGGGACTGGCCCAAAGCACGGTTTCCAAACACCTGAAAATACTCGAGGAAGCCGGACTGATAGAGTTTTATAAGGACGGCTTGTGGGTGAACTACCGCCTGGCGGACGGTTCGGACAGCCCCTATGCGGCCAGCCTCCTCGGACATTTGAAACACTGGCTCGAAGACGACGCCGGGGTGCAGGGATTGATGACGCGGCTTCCGGACATCAACCGGGAGGAAATATGCTCCAAGGGCCGCGCCCTGGCGAGCTAAAAACCCATACATCGATACATTTCGAAATATAAAAGATATGCCGGACGTCCCCTCCAGGGAGCGGCTACGGCGAACGGAGCAAAGGTAAAATGGAACCGATTCAGGAAAATGCATGCAGTTGCAAAGCCCCCCGGACGGGCGGGAACGTCGCCGCCGAGGCGGCCATGGAAAGAAAACCCCTTGCCCTGTATTTGGGCGGAAGCGCCGTATTCCTTGTAGCTTGGTGGATTCTTTATAAAAACCTTCTACCTCTTTCAGAAGCGGCGTCCGCCTTTTTGGCCTGGACGGCCGGCTTTGATTTGGATGGGCATTTAGGAAGCGCCATATCCTTCTTTATATATGAAGTTCCCAAAGTGCTCATGCTTTTGACCCTGGTGGTTTTCGGCGTGGGCATTGTGCGGTCCTTTTTCACGCCGGAGCGCACCCGCGCCATATTGGCGGGCAAACGGGAGTCGGTGGGCAACGTGCTGGCGGCACTGCTCGGGGTGGTGACGCCTTTTTGCTCCTGCTCCGCCGTGCCTCTGTTTTTGGGATTTGTGACCACGGGCGTTCCCCTGGGCGTCACCTTTTCCTTTTTGATCGCGGCCCCCATGGTCAACGAAATCGCCCTGGTGCTGCTTTACGGCCTGTTCGGCTGGAAGATAGCCGCCATTTATGCAGGCACGGGATTGCTCATCGCCATGATCGCCGGCTGGACCATCGGCCGTCTTAAGATGGAGAAGCACTTGGAGGATTGGGTTTTTCAGATTCAATCCGGCGGTCTGGGCGCAGAAGAGGAAGACCTGGACTGGGTCGGCCGCATCCGCTACGGCATTGAGGCTGTCAGGGACATTGTAGGCAAGGTGTGGCTCTACGTGATGCTGGGCATCGCCGTGGGGGCGGGCATTCACGGATACGTACCCGAAGGCTTTATGGCTTCCTTCATGGGCAAGTCCGCCTGGTGGTCGGTTCCGGCCTCCGTGTTAATCGGCATTCCCATGTACTCCAACGCCGCCGGGATCATTCCCATTGTTCAGGCCCTGCTGGGCAAGGGCGCGGCCCTGGGAACGGTGTTGGCCTTCATGATGTCGGTCATCGCCCTTTCCCTGCCCGAGATGATCATCCTGCGGAAGGTATTGAAGCCCCGTTTGATAGCCGTATTTATCGGCGTGGTGGCTGTGGGAATCCTGCTGGTTGGATACATTTTCAACTTCCTGTTTTAGACGCGAGGGTTTCATGAAGAAAATTAAGCTGGAATGGCGGCGTTTGACCCAAGACGGCAAGACTTGCGATCGTTGTTCGGACACAGGGTGGGAGGTGCGCCGTGCGGCCAGCGACCTGAGAAAGATGGGCTGGGAGGTCTTGCTGAATGAAATCCCTTTGGACGAAAAAAACCTGGACCAGTCCAATATCATCCTGATTAACGGCGTTCCCATTGAAGAAATTCTGCCGGGGGCGAAAAAGTCGGAAAACTGCTGCGCGTCCTGCGGAGACATGCTGGGCGCTCCGGTTATGTGCCGGACCGTGAAATATAATGGAACAACCCACGAGGCCATTCCCGCTTCCATGATTATGGAGGCCGCGGCCTTATGCAAAAAAGAATTTTCGGAATAAAGGAAAAGGGAGATACAATGGATATCAAAGTTTTGGGGCCCGGGTGCAAAAAATGCGAACAAACCGCCAAAATCGTCAAGGAAGCCCTGGCTGAAGCCGGCGTGGAAGCCAATGTGGAAAAGGTTACCGACATGATGGAGATTGCGGGCTACGGCGTCATGGCCACCCCCTCCGTGGTGGTGGACGGCCAAATGAAAATTGCAGGCAAGGTTCCCAAGAAAAAAGACGTCCTTTCCTGGCTGAAATAGGCGGCGAAAAATGGGGCCATTGCGCCCATTTTTACATTGCTTTGACTACGGGAGCCGGGCCGTGTAAGGGGCCGCATTTTTAACTGGCTTGGCCGTGGATTATTATCCAAACAAGGGGGGAGTTCAATGAAAAGGCTGGTCTTTGTCAACTTGTTGTTTCTTTTTATGCTGTTGCTTCAAAATCCGGCGGCGTCCCAGGATGCCGCGGAAGAGCCGGTTCCTCAGGTCCCCACGCCGGGCATGGTCACCATGCTGGATTTGGGCGCCCACAAATGCATTCCCTGCAAAATGATGGCGCCGGTCATTCAGGAATTGCAAAAGGAGTATCAAGGACGGGCGTCCGTCATCTTTATCGACGTGTGGCAGAACAGGGAGGAAGGCGCCAAATACAACCTCAGAGCCATCCCCACCCAGATTTTTTACGACAAAACCGGCAAGGAAGTCAGCCGCCACGTGGGCTATATGGATAAAAACAGCATTGTCGCCATATTTGACAAGCTGGGAGTCCCTAAAACCAAGGCGTCAGACAATGCTCAATGACCTTTTCGTCACAATAAACCAATGGATGTCCGGGGGCCTCCTCACCGCAGCCATCGGATGCCTGCTGTGGGGAATGATCAGTGTGCTTTTGTCCCCCTGCCATATGGCTTCCATCCCTCTGATAGTAGGATATGTGGGGGGACAGGATAAAATTCTGGAAGTTAAGGGCGCCGCAAAATACGCGGTTGCTTTTACTGTGGGCTTGTTCATAACCATCGCCGCTTTAGGAGTCGTGTGCGCCGTCCTGGGGCGTATGCTGGGAGATGTGAGCCCGTACTGGACCATTCTGGTGGGCGCCATTCTTCTTTGGGTCGCCCTGGACATGCTGGGAGTTCAAGCCTGCTCCATGTCCTCCGGCGCCATGTCCAGGCTGCGCGTCAAGGGGATAGGCGGCGCCTTTATTCTCGGCCTCGCTTACGGAATTCTTTCCGGATCATGCACCTTTGGATTTATCGCTCCTATTCTGGCCGTCATCACGGTTCAGGAAAAAATTGCAACAGGCGTGATGATGATCATATTATTTGGAGTAGGCCATTGCATTCCCATCGCAGCGGCCGGGTCCAGCGCTGCGTTGGTGCGCAGGGTTTTGTCGAATAACGCCTTTCTACGGGGGGGCGCCTGGTTTCGAAAAGGCGCCGGCGTTCTGGCGGCGGGCCTAGCTGTTTATTTTATCGTCCGGCCGTTTATCCAAAATCCCCCGGTTTAAACGCCTTTGAATTGGCCGGAACTTTTTTGTACAGGATTCAACCTGCATAGAACAAATTCAGCTCAGCAAGGAAGAAAAACATGGAACAAGTGCTAAAAAAACTTACATTGGAATTTTTCGGTAAAGGGAAGCATAAAATAACGCCTCAGAAGTTTTTCGAAATGGAAAATGCGTTTTTGCTGGACGTCCGATCCAAAGAAGAAGCCGACTCCATTCCCATAGCCATGAAGGCGCACCCAAACATAGAAGCCAAAAACATTCCGGTCCATGAAATTCCGGATAGACTTGACGAAGCGCCGAAAAACAAACCCATCGGAGTATTTTGCCCTGCAAACGTCAGATCCGCCATTGCTTACGCCTATTTGCTTTCCAAAGGATTTTCGGACGTCCGTATTATTGAAGGCGGCTATTCCGATCTAACGGACGCCTTGAAGCCCGGGCCGCTGCTTAAGTCGCTCCAGGGCGGGAAATAGCCAAGGATTCCAGGAGCCATGAAATGACCAGTCTAATTATCGCCGGTTTCCTGATTTTCCTTGTAGCCGTTACCATGACCATGGTGGGAAAGGGCGGCGGCAATTTCTATGTGGTGATTTTGGCGATCACCGGCGTTCCCATGCATGAAGCGGCTGCAACCGGGCAATTTATTCTTTTTGCAGCGTCCATCGCAGCCATGATTATTTTCCAAAAAAATAAGTCAGTTTCTTGGCTTCTGGCTTTTTGGATCGGCACGGTTACGGCGTTTTCCGCCCTTGGCGGGGGCTATTTTTCCCATCTGTTCAGCGCTTTTTCCCTAAAAATAGTATTCGCAATCATGCTGCTGATCGCGGGCGTTGTCATGCTCATTCCCGTGTCTGAGCGTCACAGCGCCGCCGGAAAAAAACGTCTCGGCGTCATCAGCATTCAATCCGGCATGGAAACATATGACGTCAATTTATGGATCGTCTTGCCAGTGACGATTTTGACGGGCTTCGGATCCGGGATGGTGGGGGTGTCAGGAGGATCTTTTCTGGTTCCTTTGATGGTGCTGGTATGCGGCGTTCCCATGCACACGGCTGTGGGAACGGCGTCCACGCTCATAGCGGCGACCGCTTTCATGGGCTTCACAGGCCATGCGATCCAGGGGGACTTTAATCCTTCCTGGGCAGGCCCATTGGCTGTTATCACCGTTGCGGGAGGCATTCTTGGCGGAAAACTGGCGTTGCGTTCAAAGCCCAAACACTTAAAAAAAATTTTTGCATATACAAACTGGCTCGCAGCCCTGTTTATGATTGTAAACGCGCTGCATACAAAGGGAATTGTTTAGCCGGAAGCCGGACCATGCACTTGCGGATTTTATCGCGGCCCGCCCCTGGCTAACGCAAATCAAACAAACTAAGTTTATTCTGCACATTACGGAGGTAGTTCATGCTTCTGGAAAGCTACTCCAAGCGCATCACGCGGCCGGATTGCAACCACAGCTTTGAGTCCGTGGTTTGCATAGCCAGCCTGGATTCCGACGTCGGCGAGGCCCTGCCCTATCTCAACGCGGAGCTGGGCGGCATTGAATACCACAAGGACCCGCCCACGGTCATGTTCCGGGTGAACAACCGGATCATCAAGGTGGGCGCCCGGGAAATCGCCATCAACGCCCTGGCGGACGAGGCGGAAGCGGACAAAATCCTGACCTGGATGATCCGTGAAATCAACCGGGTCTGGGAGGAAAAGGATTCCATAACCCCCTGTTACGAAGGAAAAAAATCGCCCCTGTTTCTAGAAATTTTGAAACGCCTCCCAAAAACCAATTGCAAAAAATGCGGCCAGCCCACGTGCATGGTTTTCGCCAATCTGGTGCGGGAAGGCGGCAAGGGCGCGGAAGACTGTCCGGAATTGACCGGAGAAAAACTGGAAAGCCTGCAGGATTATCTGGCGGATTTCGACTTTGACGCCTGATAAGGGCTTTTGGAGATATAATTATGTCCGAGGAACTGACCAAAATCTTGTTTTTGTGCACCGGGAATTCCTGCCGCAGCCAGATGGCCGAAGGCTTTGTCAATGAATTAAGAAGCGACGAGTTCCGGGCCTGGTCCGCAGGCGTGGAGACCCACGGGCTAAACCTCCTGGCGGTCAAGGCCATGGCCGAAGTCGGAATCGACATTTCCCACCACACCTCCAAACTGGTGGATCAATTTCTGGACAAGGACCTGGATTACGTGGTCACGGTTTGCGACCACGCCAAGGAATCCTGCCCCATGTTTTTGGGCAAGGCAAAAAAGGTCCATGCAGGCTTTGAAGACCCGCCCGCTCTGGCCGCCGACGCAAAAACCGAAGAAGACGCCTTGGTGTATTACAGAAAGGTCCGGGATGAAATCCGGGCCTTTGTGGAAGCCATGCCCGACAATCTGAATAACGACTGACCATTTTCAAAAGGGGATTTACCATGCAAAAAACGCGCGTTTTATTTGTCTGCGAACACAACTCCGCCCGGAGCAGAATGGCCGAGGCTTTTTTAAACTCCTTGGCGGGCGACCGGCACATGGCGGAAAGCGCAGGTTTTGATATCGCGCCGGTGAATCCCCTGGTCGCCGAGGTCATGGCTGAGCTTGGCATGGACATTACGGCCAAGGAATCCCAAAAGGTTTTCGACCTTTATAAATCCGGGCGCATTTATGAATTTGTGATCACCGTCTGCGACGAATCCCTGGCCGAGCAATGCCCCGTCTTTCCCGGCATTGTAAGGCGCTGCCATTGGAGTTTCCCCGATCCCTGGAACCTTGAAGGGACCGAAGAGGAAAAGCTGGAGCAAACCCGCCAGATTCGGGATAAAATCCGCGAAACAGTGGAAAAATGGCTGGCCGATCCTGATTGCTGCCAGCTTGTAAAGCCTTGAACCAAGGATTCTTCATGCCAAGACCGCTCTGTTGGCGCTCTTCAAACGCGACATTGGCTTTTATACCCGCCAATGTTATTGTCGAACCCAACATCCAACTATTGAAACCGGAGGGCGTATGAAGCCGAGAATCAGCATGATCACCCTGGGCGTTCGGGACATGGACCGGGCAGTCAAATTTTATGAAGAGGGCCTGGGACTGCCCAAAATGGACTACGACCCGGCGGTCGCCTTTTTCACCCTGAACGGAACCTGGCTGGCATTATACCCCTGGGACCTTTTGGCCGAAGACGCCCAGGTTCCGCCGGAAGGAACGGGATTCCGGGGCGTGACCCTGGCTCACAACCTGGCCTCGGAAGCTGAGGTGGACGCGTTCCTGGCTCAGGCGCTTGAAGCCGGGGCGACCCAGGTCAAGCCTCCCCAAAAGGTTTTCTGGGGCGGGTACTCGGGATATTTCGCCGACCCTGACGGGCATCTTTGGGAAGTTGCGTACAATCCCTATTTTTGGATCGGCCCCAAGGACGAAGAGGCCTGATGATAAAGGCGGGGGACGCCCCCGCCCTTCTCCCTTTTACACCCCCAAAATCAACTTGGCCGACGTGAAGTAGATAAGCAGCCCGGTGATGTCCACGACTGTGGTTAGGGCCGGGCTGGCCACGATGGCCGGGTCCCATTTCATCTTTGCTGCAAACAAAGGCAAAATCGCCCCCACCAGGGTGGCGGTAACCACCTGCAGCGCCAGGGCGGCGGCTATGGCGACCCCCACCTTGGCCAGGGAAATTCCCATGGGGATGTTGTCTCCGTGGGAGAGAAACATGACCTTTAGCCAGGACAGGCCCCCCAAAATCAGCGCCAGCAAAACTGAAATTTTCAATTCCTTATAAAGCACCCTGAAGGTGTCCTTGGGCGAAATTTCTTTTAAGGCCAGGGCGCGCACCACCACAGTCGCCGACTGGCTGCCCGTATTTCCGCCGGTATCCGCCACCATGGGCATATAAAGCGCCAGAATCAACATATGCATGAGGCTGGCCTGAAAAGAATGAATGATCACGCCGGAAATCAGGCCCAGGGCGGCCAGGCCCACAATCCAGTAAGCGCGGTTTTTAAAATGAATCCAGGACGGGGTTTTAAGATATACGCCGGCTTCGTGGGTTCCGGTGATAGCCGCCAGCTTCTCCATGTCCTCCGTGGTTTCCTGGGTGATGACGTCCAACGCGTCGTCATGGGTGAAAATTCCCACCAGGGCGTCGCCTCCGTTGACGACAGGCAGGGCCAATAGGTCGTATTTCTGGATTTTCCTGGCAGAGGCTTCCTGGTCGTCCTCCACCCGGGAAAAAATCACATCCTTGTGCATGATGTCCCCCACCCTTGCGTTGCGCCGCGCCGTAATAAGGTCCTTTAAGGATACAAACCCAAGCAGCCTGCGCTTTTCGTCCACCACATAGGTGTAATAAATGGTTTCCTTGTCCGGCGCTGCTTCACGCAGGCGGTCGATGGCCTGGGATGCGGTGAGGTCCGCTGAAAGCACGGCGTAGTCCGAGGTCATGACGGCGCCGGTGGTCCCCTCTTCATACGAGGCCAGGCGGCGGATATCCTCCCGCTCAGCCTGGGCCAGGGCCGGCAGCACGTTTTCCTGCAGTTCGCTGCTCATTTTCTTGAATAAATCGGCCCGGTCGTCCGGGGGCATGTCCGCCAGCAGGGCGGCAAGGTCCTTCCGGGGCATCCCGGAAGCCATGTTCACTTGAACGTCTTCATCCAGATGGCTGAAAATCTCAGCGCCCAAAGGGGCCGGAGCATGGCCAAGGACTACCCGCGCCTCGCTGTCCGGAAAGGAAGACAAAGCGTCGGCGATGTCGGCCGGATGATAGGATTGGCAGTAATTCTTTACGGATTGATAATCGGCGTGCGCGAGCATTTCGCGCAGTTCAATGATGTGGAGCGGATTTTTGATGTTCATGATTCACCTCCTTTTGAGCCGCGGCGAAAACGCGTGGCGGCCGGAGGCGAATCAACGGGCTATAACGAACCGGAGAGCCTGCCCATCGCGAAGGGGGCCGCATTGCGTGTACGCCGCAAAGCAAAGGCGCATGAGCGCCATGCGATTTGTGCGTCCGGACAACGGGGACTGTGACTGTCTCCTGGGTCGTTCATGGGGCTTTCTCCTAATGAGTTCTGATATACGGGCGAACGTCCGCCCTCCTTAGCCGAGAAAGGATTATCCTCCTGATCATATTGGAAGGCAAGAAAAATATTCGGCCGAAATCACTTCTGACTTAGCAGGCTAGTAAAATGACATTTATAAAATTTTACACTGACTATGATTTCTCATTTTTTAACATGAAATACCACATCAATTCTTGACTAATCCGGAAGGGTGTGACACGGTTCAGCCTAATTCAACAATCGTATAAACTTTTTGCAATAGGTTTGCAGGGGGGATGTTTTTTCGACGAGCAATTGGTTTTTTGCTAGTGAGGGAGAAAAATGCCCAAATACGCCCGTTTGCCGATTATCTTCACGCTGGCTTTATTCTTTTGGGTTCCCCAGGTTTCGGCTCAAATACCGGAAGCGGAAAGGGCGGCCCTTATAGCGCTATACACCGCTGCGGGGGGAAGCAGTTGGACGAATGCAAGCGGTTGGAAAGAGGAGCCTCTTGCAGAGGACGGATTTGCAGAGCCGGGGACGGAAGCCGGATGGTACGGCGTGACATGCAATAATGACGAAAGCCATGTGACCGGCCTCGCTCTTTCGGGAAACGGCTTGACAGGGACTATCCCCGCGGATGTATCCGACCTGCTCCTGTTGGAGACTCTCGACCTGTCGAAAAATGCAATAGAAGGGGAAATACCCGCTTCGCTGGGAAGTCTGAGCGCGTTGACCGGCCTGTATCTTCATCGCAACCAGTTGGAAGGCTCGCTCCCCGCCTCCCTGGGAAATTTAGGCGCCCTTGAACAACTGTACGCCAATCGCAACACCCTTTCCGGGCCCTTGCCCGAGGAATTCTCCAAGTTGTCGGAGCTCAGGATACTGGACATCCATCACAACTTGTTGAGCGGTGAAATTCCTGCATGGTTGGGAGATCTTTTCTGGCTGCAGCAAATATTGATCCACGCCAACAAATTTACCGGGAGGATTCCGGCGGAGTTGACCAATCTCTTCATGCTGACCAAGCTGAACGTCAGCGAAAATCGCTTGACAGGCGGCCTGCCATGCGGCTTTGGCGGCCTGTCTCAGCTTCAGGAATTCCTGGCCTCCCGAAACAGCCTTTGCGGAAGCATTCCCTCCAGCATTGGAGGCCTCACTAGTCTCATTGTCCTTGATCTAAGCAATAACCGTTTTTGCGGACCTATTCCCGAAGAAATCGTCCACCTGGCCTCCCTCCAGGACGAAAAAAATGATTTCAGGTACAATCAACTTTTTACGGATGATGCGGCAGTTCGCGCCTTTATGAACGCCAAGCAGACGGGCGGAGATTGGGAATCCTATCAGATCGATTTTTTCTACGCCGGAGATTTAAACCGCGATTCCATCCTGACCTTGGAGGACGCCCTGGACGCTTTGCAATTCATGGCGGCCAATTTAAGCCAATGTCAAGACATCGCTGCAGGCGACGTCAATCAGGATGACAAAATCGGCATGGAGGAAGCTCTACACGCCATGCAAGCCTTTGGGTCGGCGCCCGTTATCGACGCTGTTCAGAGCAAGCAAATTGAGGAAGGGAAGCCCCTGAGTTTTACCCTGCAGTTGGAGGCCCCTGGAAGCCCGCCGGTTCGATTCACCATGACCAACATGCCTTTAAGCGCCTCCCTGAACCCGGAAACCGGGTTGTTCTTCTGGACCCCGGGAATCCAGGACGCCCAGGTGCACCAACCGGTCTTCTGGTGCGAGAACGCCCAGGGCGGAGGGAATTACGCCTCCACGACGATCACCGTCACCCAGGGCATTGTTGAGGAAGGATGGGTTCTGGAGGACAATGAGCAGCCTACCACCCTGGATGTGGATTTGACCCTCCGTTGGAACACCCAGGATGCCATTGAGGCGGACGCAATCTGGAGCATCGCCCACCAATGGGGAGAAGATCCGGCCTACCATGCCTCAGTGGAAGGCTCGGCCCAAGGTGCGCCGGGCGTCATGAATCAGGATTACACATTCAACTTTTCCTTCACTTCGTCAGACCCGATGACCACGGACTTTCCGTTTTTGGATGGGGAAGTGATCACATACACCCTGAATCTGAAAAATCTGATGTTTTATCAGGGCGCCTCGGCCGGAAATTGGGACTCCTTGCTGCCCATATCACCTGGTGTGTTGGAGTTGGAGCTTTCGGGAAGCGTGACAGGCTCCAAGGTTTGGGGCGAGGGTCTAACCCCATGAAAAAACAGGCCGGACAGCATGCGCCCGGCCTTTGATCGCTGTATCTATATATAAAGATTTACAGATAAATTTTGCTCTGCTTTTTGTTCAGATCCTGGGGTGTGGACTTTTCCATCTCCATCCTTTGGGCGAACACGCCGCTCATGTCATTGATCTCCAAGGCGTCTTCCGGGCATACGTCCAGGCAGCCCAGACAGGCGATGCAAAGCGCGGGGTCGGCCTCCCCTTTTTCAGCGTCCATGGCGCCGCTGGGGCATTGTTCCTGGCAGGCCATGCACAAGCTGCACTCCTTGCCGTTTCTGGTGGGCAGCTGAGTCAGGGCTTTGAATCGGAATCCCTCGATGGCGTCCAGAAATTCCTCGTTCATATCGGTCTTTTCCAACTCACCCAAAACGCCCCCGTCTTTGCCGGAAAAACGGGCGTAAACCGCGGCGGCATAGTCCTTTGCAGCCGCATAATCCGAGGCGTCCGGCCGCTGGGGAACCGCTTGCCAGCCGCCCCTGTTAAAGGTATGGGCGCCCAGGAACTCGGCCGAAGCGACTACGGTGAAGCCGGCGGTCGCCAATATCTCCCTGGTGGAGTAATGGCAGGGATGCACGTGAAACCCGCCGTAGGTGAAATACATGGCCGCCTTTTTTCCCTGGCCGTTCAGGGTCTGCAGCCATTCCCGCAACACCCGGGGGGCGCGCATGGAATGGATGGGAGCCCCGAAAATCACGCCGTCATAAACGGAAAAATCCATGGGCTCCTTGCGGCCGGCGGGAACAGTGACGTCAAACTTCTCCACTTGGGCGCCCAGTTCGGCAAGGGCCGATTCTATGACGTCCGCCATCTTTTTGGTGTTGCCAGTGGCCGAAAAATACAGGACGGCAATCTTCATGTGCAGTTCCTTTCCCTATTTAAGGGGTATGCATTTCAAATATTCGGGCTTCTCTTCCGCAATGCTCCAGGCCCCGGACTCCAATATCTTGGCCTTGGTCCGCTCCCGGGGCTGGTGGCCGTCGTCAATAAACAGCACGGCCGAAGACTTGGCGAACCGGTTTATCTCCTTCAAAAAAGCCGTTGGTTGGCTCACCATATGGAACATGTCAAAAGCCCATACCAGGTCCACGGACTCGTCCTCCAGGGGCGCCTTGTCCTTGGCCGCCAGCACGGGTTTGACGTTGGTGAGGCCTCCCTTTTGAATCCGTTTTTCCACGGCCTCAATGGCCAGCTCATGGACGTCAATGGCGTACACCGTCCCCTTGAGGCCGACCTTGCGGGAAGCGCGGGGAATATAAGAACCCGGCCCGCATCCGTAATCCGCCACCGTCATTCCTTCCCGGATGGGAAGTTCCTCCAGCCGAGAATCCACGGGAAAAAACCGGTCCCGGATGTTAAAAATGAAAGACATGCCCCGGAAGGCCCATCCGGGCATGCGATCCATCCTTTGGCCGAATCCCTTTTCTTTCAGACTCATGGTGTAGGCTCCTTTGTTTAGTAGGTATACGCTTTTTGCAAAAAAATTTAACCGCGCTGCCCGAAAAACTCGATCAGCTTGTCCAAAAACTCGTCCAAAAAAACCAACTGTTCCTCGGGCATGCCGAAAAAATAGTCCTTAAACCCTCCGTCCATGGTCTCGTGCCAGTGCTCATGGGCGAAAAAAGCCACCTTGCCTTTGGACGTCAGGTGAACCAGCAAGCGGGAGCTGTTATCCGGATCCGGAATCTTGTCCACAAGCCCTTTGGCTTCCAGCTTTTTAAGGGTTTGCGACACCGCCCCCTTGGTAACGCCCATAAAATCCGCCAAATCGGTCACGCTCACCCCCGCATGATGGCCCACGGCTTCTATCATATGGATTTCAGCGCTGTGCAAGTCCTGTTCTATGCCAAACTTCCTGGGCTGTTTTTCCAGGTCCTGCCAGATCTTTACGGCTTTCATGAATTTTCCGATCAGGGAGAACGGCGTCGGCTTGTTCGCGTTCGTATTCATGAAGGAAGCGTATAGCATCTAAACACTAATGTCAAACATTATTTTTCTATCTGCATTTTTTATGGAGCTGAAAAACCGCCTTGGTTACACCTGAAAACGGTTAGCCATATTGCTCAAAGACTCCCCAAGCTCCTTCAGGCTTCCGGTGGACTGCTCCAGCTGCCTGGCGCTGTCCATGTTTTGCTCGCACACCTGTTTTATGTTTTCCAGGGCGTGCGCCAATTGCTCCATGCCGGCCAATTGCTGGTGGCTGGAGGCGGCGATTTGCCGGGAGGACTTGGCGGATTCCGAGGAGCTTTGGGACAATCTGCGGATGGCTTCCTCGGCTTCGGAGGAGAGCATGCCGCCCTCATCCACGGCTTTGGAGCCTCGTTCCGTGGCCATGACGGCGGCGCTTGTGGCTTTTTGGATCTCTGAAAGAATGTTCCGGACCTGCTCTGTGGCCTGCTTGGACTGGTCGGCCAGGGTCTTGACCTCCTGGGCCACTACAGCGAAGCCCTTGCCGAAGTCGCCGGCCTTGGCCGCTTCTATGGAAGCATTGACGGAAAGCAGATTGGACTGATTGGCCAATTCGTTCACGGCGTCGATGATCTCGGCGATGTTCTGGGTCTGCTCGCTCAATTTGACGATGCTTTCGGCCACATATTCCATTTCCGCTCTAATGCGCTCCATGCCGTCCAAGGTCTTGGCCGTGGCGGACAGCCCGCCTTGCGACACTTTTTCCGTGGCTTCCGCGGTTTGCGCCACTTCTTCGGCTTTTCCGCTGGAGAGGCGGACGGTTTCCTTGACTTCCTCGCCGGTTGTGCTGATTTCCGTCACCGAGGCGACCATTTGGGCGGCGCTGGCTGCAAACTGGGAGGCGGCGCCGGAAATCTGAGAGGTGAGATTGGCCAGATAATGGGCGGAGTCCATGATTTCCTTAATCATGTCCTGCTGGGCGTCCATGAAGGTGTTAAACCACGAGGCCAGGTCGCCAACCTCATCCTGATTGGCGATCTTTATCCTTTGGGTCAGGTCTCCCGCTCCCTGAGCCACGTCTTTGAGGCCGTCGCGCACGGTCTTCAGGGGCTTCAGGATGGAAAACTCCAGGAAGAACCAGATCCCCAGAGCGATGAGCAGCATAAGGATCAAACCTAGACCGATCACCCACTTGGCCATAATCCTGACGCCCTTGAGGATCTCACGATCCTGGGCGTTGACCGCCACGAATAAGTCCGTGCCCTTCACTTTTGTGATGGCTGCAGTGTAGATGATTTTCTTCCCGTTCTCCTCCCGCACTATATTATGATAAATTGCGTCCTCATTGCCTGAGAAGCCTTTATCAAGGCCGATATCGGTAAGATTCAGCGTAAAATCAAGACCTTCATCCGGGTGAGTGAGGACCAGCCCCTGGGAATTGATCAGGAAGGCGTGTCCGCTTTCCACGGTCTTTTCCTTCTCCATGAATCGGCTGCGGAAAAAAATCAAATTGATATTGGCGGTCAGGGAGCCCTTTAGGGAGCCGTTTTCCACGCCCACTTGAATTGGAATCACCGGGAGCCCGGACAGGGGGCTTTTCATCGCCTGATATATTATGTATTTCTCATTGGAAATCAGCACATTCGCTTTTTTCCCGGAATCTGCATATTTGATCGCGGCCTCCATGTCGTCAGAGGCGATGGGGGTTCCATCAACATCCCGTAAAGTGACAAGTTCAAAAAAAGGGTACAACTCCACAAGGCTTTCAAAATCCTCGGTCACGCTCTCTCTGGACGCCTGCCCCAAAAAATTGTCTTTGAGGGAATTGCGGTAATGGGCCTGCCTGGAAAGGCGAATCAATTCAGACGTGTTTCTGCGCACCCAGGAGCCTAAATGGGCCGCTGAGGACGCCGCCTGGCTGGAGATGCGCGCCTCGGAATTTTTGACAAGCACGGTGCTAAGTTTGAAATAGTTGATGGCGCCGATAATGCTTAAAAAAACAAATGCGACGAGCACGGCGGGAAGCATGAACTTGATGCGGAGGCTTTTCTTCACGGGATGGAACCTTTCCTTATTTATTTCATCAAGTTGGGGATGAATGCAAGATGAAGGGCGCAAAACCCTGTTTGGCGGCCTCCGCCCTATGCATATAAAAAAAGGGCGCACCGTCTTGAATAACACGATGCGCCCATTGCAATTTCACACGAACTTTTGCAAAAACAACATGCTTTCAATACGTACTAACCAAACAGGCCTATATCCAAACCGCCTGGTGCAACATAGATGACAGCCTAACTACCCCATTCGCACAATAAATTTACTCAGCTTGTTAAATGTTAATGGCCGCCAAAAAACCTCCGTGCACGGCTCCGTCTATCTTTCCCGGGGCTGCGCCATCGCCGATCACGGCGTAGGGAATATCCAGCTCTTCCACCATGTTCGAAACCGTTTTTACGGACCGGGAGCCCACGGCCATGATTACGTTGTCAAACTGCTTTTCCATGGCCTTTCCGTCCACTTCAAACTTCACCAGCCCGCCGGCTACGGAAAGCACCTTGGCGCTGGTGAGAATGTTGATCCCAAAACGCCGGGTGTTGTCCATCAGCACCCATTTGGTGGACCGGCCCACGTCCTTGCCGGATTTGTCCAGCATTTCAAAAACCGTCACCTTGGACGAGCCTTCGAACATGAACTTCTTGATGCGTTCCGGCGGGACCGCATCGTAAGCCATGAGAAAATGCACGGCTTCGGGGGTGAGCGTGCCTTTTTCCGCGGCGAACATGGCGGTCTCCAAGCCCACGGCGCCGCCGCCCACAACCGCCACTTCCGGGCCCAGGGGGGGATCGTTCTTCAAGACGTCCCAGGCGTTCAACACGCAGGGATCATCCTTTCCGTCAATGGGCGGAATCAAGGGCTCGGCGCCCTCGGCCACGATGATGTACTCCGGGGCCGCCGCCTTGATAAGCTCCGCATCTACTTCCGTGTTCAGGTGCAGCTCGATTTCAAGGCTTTCCAGCATGGCCCGGTAATAGCGGATTATTTCAAACAACTCGTGCTTATGCGGAGGCGCCCCCGCCAGCCATAACTGGCCGCCGATGTCGTCGCTTTTCTCATACAAGGCGACTTTGTGGCCCGCCATGGTCGCCGTAACAGCGGCTTCCAGCCCGCCCGGGCCGGCGCCTATGACCATGACCTTCTTGGGGGAGTCGGTTTTCTTCAAGATCCGCTCGCCTTCGAAGCTGGCCCTGGCGTTGAGCGCGCAAAATACCGGCTGGCCCGAAAAAACCTGGTCCGTGCAGCCCTGGTTGCAGGCCACGCAGGGACGGATTTCCTTTTCCCGGCCCGCTTGCGCCTTCATGGGCCATTCCGGGTCGGCAATCAGCACCCGGCCCAGGTTGACCATGTCCGCGCAATTGTCCCGGATGATCTTCTCGGCCAAAGCCGGCTCGGAAATGCGGTTGGACGCCATGATCGGCACATTGACCGCCTTTTTTACATTGGCCGCCAAAAAGGCGAACGCCCCGCGGGGCAGATCCATGGGGAGCTGAGGCACCTTGGTTTCGTGCCAGCCGCCGGTGACGTTAATGGCGTCGATGCCGGCTTTTTCGTAAACCTGGGCGATGGCGGGCATGTCCACATCCGTATTCGCCCCGGGTATGAAATCATTGCCGGCCATGCGGATGGTTACGGGAAAATCAGGCCCCACCGCATCTCTCAGCTTTTCAATGACTTCCCTGGGAAAGCGCACCCTGTTGTCAAAAGACCCGCCGTACTGGTCCGTACGGAGGTTGGTCGTGGGAGAAAGAAACTGGGTGATGAGGTATCCGGCGGACCCGATGATCTCCACGCCGTCAAACCCCGCCTTTTTGGCCCGCACTCCGGCGTCCACAAAGGCCTTTTGGATTCCCGCCAACTCGTCCAGGGTCATTTCCTTGGGCGTCGCCTTGGAATAGGGGCTGAAAACCGGGGACACGCCCAAAGGCTGCTCATTGTTGATTGCTATGGGATGGGCGTAGCGCCCCGCATGAAAAAGCTGAACCCAGGCTTTGGCGCCCGCTTCGTGAATCACGTCCGCCAGTTTGGTAAACGCGGGAACCGCCTCGTCGGAAGCCAGGGACAAAACGATGAATCCGGACCCGATAAAATCCACGCCCACGGGGCCGACGGTCACCAATCCGGCGCCGCCCGCCGCCCTCTCCCTGAAAAAATTGTAATAACGGTCGTTTAGACAGCCGTCATAGCTGTACAGCACCCCCAATGCCGGATAGGCTATCCGGTTTTTGATTTCCACCTTGTTGATTTTAATAGGAGAGAAAAGATAGTCGTACATACTAAACTCCTTGTAAAAGTGTTCGGGGGGTGGTTTGTTTGGGGCAATTGTAAAGAAATTGGAAAAATGCGCAAGCGAATTCTGAAAAAACGAACGAAGGCTCGCTTAATTTCTTTCTCGGAGCCAAGGCCTTGGACGCTTGTTGAGCCGAACGCTCCACCCCCGGACGCCGGTTATCCATAATATATACATTCAACGACGGATAAAACAAATGGACCTTTTTGCATTGGCGGGTTAATGATTTTGGCACAAAAGGCATTGCGAACCATTACCAGGCAAGGAAAAGCCATTCCGGAGGGCCTTTAGGTTGAGATATATTGTATATGATATCAAAATATTAAAAATAGTTTTACCGCTTTTTGCATGGTGTTTTTTGTGTTTGTTGAACAACGACTCCTATGCCGACCCCATTATCGGAAATTTGCTGTCAGAGCGATCCGCCCCCTCCCCGGTGGTGGTTAAGGACGCCGATTCCTTTCCCGAGGCCGTTCCCAATACGGGCGCCAACCGGATTAAGTTTTCCTGCACCGTGTTTTCGCCCAACGAAAACTGCTCCATTCAATCAGTCCGGGCGCTCATGGGGCATACGGCGACTTTTCAGGACGTTTATCTGCGTTCCGATCCCCGGTGCACCCTTCCTTCCGGAGAGGGCCGATACACAGGCAGCCTGCTGGTGGACTCCCTGGCCGACTGCGGAACCTACTGGACGCCCCTTCGGGCTGAGGACTCCATTGGGATGCAGGGCCAGGGTATGACGCGGTTTAAGGTTGTGTTTCACAGGCCGGACGATTTCCCGGCCATCGGCTCTTCGGAATTCAAAACCCTTTTGGAAAGGGCGGGCAACAGCAATTTCGCCCCGGGAAACGTCATCCAGGTTCTGGACGACGGCCCCGCCGCCCTGGCCAAACGCATGGAGCTGATCGAGCAGGCGACCCGCCAGATCAATCTTCAAAGCTACACCTTTGATAAAGACGCGGCCCAGGGCGCCCTGATGGAGCTTCTTTTAAGGAAGGCGAGGCAGGGGGTGGAGGTTAACATCATCCTCAATGCAGGCAGCCAGTTGCCCACGTCGCCTTCCGGCGCCCTGCGTCTGGAGTTGGATGAGCTAGTGGGAAAGTGGCTGGAAAACGCGGAAAAGAAGCTCTCCACAAACAAGCCCGGCGAGTTCGTGGTGAAAAACTTTTTATCCAAGAGCCCGGGCCGGGGCGTGAATCTGATTCTGGTTTCGTCCAATGACCTGGCCCAAAGACATAACGCCCGCAAGGGGCCTCCCGACCATTGGCTTGCCAGAGTTTTGGAGGATAAAGGCGTGATCTCACCGGACCGGAGCCCCCCCGAGGACATCCGGGAAATTTTCAAAGGCCCGGGCGGCCTGCCCGCCCTGCCCCTGCTGGACCACGCAGTGCATGAAAAAATCCTGGTGGTGGACGGCGCCAAGGCCATTGTGGGAGGGCGCAACCTGGAGGACCAATATTTTGACGTTTGGACCGACCTGGACCTGTATCTGGAAGGCCCGGTGGTGGATCAAATCCAGGGTGGCTTCCTGGTTAACTACCGGGAGCTTGGCCGCACCAATCCTGAAGTCAGGGCGCCCATGGATTTGACCGTCCGGAACCAGGTTTTAGGGGACCAGGAGGCCATGTTCGTCCAAAGCAAGCCCTGGGACAAGGATTACGCCGCCCTGTACGCCCTGATCCAAAGCATTCGAGCCAGCGAAAAAAGCCTGTACATCACCTCCCAGTACCTTTCCCTGTCTCAAAGCCTGTTGTGCGACGCCATCATGGACGCCGCCGGACGAGGCGTGGACGTCCGCATCCTGACCAACTCATACGAGACTTCCAGCCAGTTGTATTTCAGCGCCGGCTATTTCATCAGTTTGAACAATATGCAGGACCTGCTGAAGGCTGGGGCGAGAATCTATACGGTCAACGGAAAGCCCGGCGATAAGGCGGCGCCTTACTGCCATAGCAAGGAATACCTGTTCGACTCCAAGATGGCGGCGGTGGGCTCTTTTAACCTGTCCCTGCGTTCGTCCTACATCGAGTCGGAAAACCTGACTTTTATGGACGACGCCTCAATTTGCATGGACAGGGAAGAGGATTTTCTGCAGAGGGTCGAGAACCTGGCGACGGAAATAACGGCCGGGGACCTGGCCCAACAAAAAATCAAATACAAAAATCGGTTGGAGATCGCCTGGTACCTGGATTTGCTGTTTTAACGCAGCTTCATCTGCGCATGTTGGCCATGTAAACGCCGATGAGGGTGAGCGCGCCGCCGCTCATCTGCGCGGCGTTCAGGCTTTCTTTCAGCAAAACCCAGGCGGCCAGGGCCGTGACCACGGGAATTCCGTTCAAAAACACCGAAGCCGAGGAAGCCCGGATTTTGGTCAGGGAGTAGTTCCAGCAGAAAAAAGCCGCACAGGTGGCGAAAATCACCAGGTAGCACAAGGCCCACAAGGAATGGGAGGTCAGGCCTTCCCACTTCACCTGGGGAAATTCCCAAATAAAGGCGGGCAAATAAAGGGTTGCGGCGAATAGCGATTGCAGGCCCGTGATTGTCAGAGCCGAATGGGTCAGCCCCAGATCCCTGGCCATGATAATGTATATGCTGGCGGCGATGACCGCTCCGAAAACCAGGGCGTCGCCCAACATCTCCCCGGACAGGGACCACTCGATCTCCCGGCCCCCGGCCACCAAAATCCCAATGCCGATCAACGAAACCGCCACGCCCATGAAGTTCAGCCTGCTGGCTTTTTCCTTAAGAAAAAACACGGCTGCAACCAGCACAAAAACCGGGATGGTGGCAATGATCAGGGAGGCCTTGGGAGCGGAAGTAAGGCTCAGGCCTTTGGTTTCGCAATAAAAATACAACCCCGGCTCGAACAAGGACAATAAGGTTATTTTTATCCAGTCCTTTTTAAGAAGGCGGGGAAAGCCGGTCTTCAGCCAGATCCCTGTAAACAAAAGCGCGGCCAGAAAAAACCGGATGAAAATCAGAGTGAATATGGGGATGGTTTCCAAAGCGATCTTGGACGCCACAAAGGACAATCCCCAAAAAACCACTGCCGCGAATATGGCCAGATAGGCAAGGGCGAGCCCTTTGCCCGGCTGATCCCCAGCGGCTGTTACGATGTTATTGTGCTCCACTTCTTTACTCCCTGCCCCGCCTCCATGGCCCTCAAAAGAGCATGGCTTCATAACACCTTTCGACAAAAAGGGAAACGCCAAAAAGCAAAGGGCAACTGAATCTTCCACCCTTGGCTGCAAAATCACTAAAAGATTTTGAACCGCGCAAAGCGCGCCCTATGGCAGGCACAGGGGCCTGCCGCTACGAGTCAAATGCAACCTATGCGGCGCCAGCGGTTTTTAGGGTGGCCCAGGCATCGCAGTTTGATGCCTGGGTTGCTTTAGCAACAAAATGTGCGGCCAGGAAAGTGCGCTGGAATTGGGGATGACCGGCGGGCGAAAATCCTTATTCGAAAACGTTTTGGGCAGCCTCGCGGCCTCCCATGGCAATATGCGCTCACTCCGCCAACCCAGTCCGTCATTCCCGTGGAGGGGTTTTGGCGGGATGATTGCGGCGGTTTGCAATCATCATGACAAAATTCCGGAAACGGGAACCCATCGTTTTTTTTTACAAAAATGCCGGGAGAGCGGACGCAGCCGGAATTCATAAAAAACAAGGACTCCGGATTCCTGCGTTCGCAGGAATCACAGTCAAAATAGTCGCACGGTCCCCGCGCTTGCAGTTGCTGGGTCTCCTCGCCGTAGGGGCGCCGCTTGCTGGGCCCGATAGTTACGCGGCTCCCTCGCCCTTTTCTTGACTAATTTCAAAAAATTATGTACTTTTACCCCAGACGCCTATGACAGATAACCTTACGAAAAAACAACGAAAACACACCATGAAGCAGGTGCGGAGCAAAAACACCAAGCCCGAATGGATCGTGCGACGCACCGTCTTTCGACTGGGATTTCGATACCGGCTTCACAGAAAAGACCTGCCCGGCAAGCCCGACCTTGTGTTTCCGGGGCGAAAAAAGATCATCTTCGTCCATGGCTGCTTTTGGCACCAGCACCAGGGATGCCCGGCGTCCAACAGGCCTGCGTCCAACACGGAATACTGGGACAAAAAGCTGGACCGGAACATGGAGCGAGATAAAAAAAATATCGAAACCCTGGGAAACGACGGCTGGCGAGTTCTCGTTATTTGGGAATGCCAGATCAAAGACGGGGAGCAGTTAGAAACAATCATCCGGGATTTCCTCGAGGACTAAAGCCCATGCCTGACACGTTCCGATTTTACGAGTTTTTCGCCGGGGGCGGCATGGCGAGCCTTGGCTTGGGGCCTCAATGGAAATGCGTCTACGCCAATGAATGGTGCGCAAAAAAAGCCCGCTCCTACAAAATCAACCACAGCGGCGCCCCCAGGGTGGACGTTCGGGACGTGGCGGAGGCGACTCCCGCCGACCTCAGGGAAAACGCGGATTTGGCCTGGGCCTCCTTTCCGTGCCAGGATTTGTCCCTGGCGGGGAACGGAAAAGGGCTTCAAGGCGCCCGCAGCGGAACCTTCTGGCCGTTTTGGAATCTCATGAAAGAACTGGACTCCCTGGGCCGGGGCGTTCCGGTTATTGTCCTGGAAAACGTGGTGGGCGCTTTAAGCTCCAACAAGGGCGAGGATTTCAAGGTTCTGGCCAAGGCGTTGAGCAGCGCGGGATACCGCTTCGGCCCCCTGGTTATGAACGCGGTGCATTTCACGCCGCAATCCCGTCCCAGGCTGTTTATCGTCGCCTGCAAAAAGAACCTCCTCATCCCCAAATCCCTGCGCCGGGAAGGGCCTGACGGATTCTGGCATACGCCCAAAACGGCGCAGGCGTATGACTCTCTGCCGGCTTCCACTAAAACGGATTGGATTTGGTGGAATCTGCCCAGGCCCGAGCCGAGAAAGGTTGAACTGGCCGACCTGATTGAAGACGCTCCTGAAAGCGTCTCGGTGCATGCGCAGGAGGAGACGAAACGCATTCTCGCCATGATGTCCGAGGCCAATATCAGCAAGGTGGAAGCGGCGAAAAAATCCGGAAAGCTGACCGTGGGGACTGTCTACAAAAGAACCCGCAAGGATTCGGACGGAAACCGGGTGCAAAGGGCGGAGGTGCGGTTCGACCAGATCAGCGGATGCCTGCGCACCCCGGCGGGCGGCTCCAGCCGGCAGATTTTGATGATCGTAAACGGCAAGGACGTTTCCACCCGGCTGATTTCCACCCGAGAGGCTGCCCGGCTTATGGGCCTGCCCGACGAATACCAATTGCCCCAAAAATACAATGAAGCCTATCACCTGATCGGCGACGGCCTGGCCGTGCCCGTGGTGTCCTGGCTGGCTGACAATTTGCTTTATCCTTTAGCCAGTGTGAATAACGGCGGCGCTTGATTTTTTGCAATTCTGGGGACATGAATTTATCTCTGTATGGGCGAAAAAATTCACCGGTTATGATGTTGAGATAAGGATCGTGTCTCCGTGAAATCATCCTCCCCAACTGCCGGACTTGAAATAATTTTCAGGGGCAATACTGATTTCAAACGTTTTAAAGCAACTGAGGAATTCAGCACGGCCGGCGCTCTCCGTCATCCCCGTGGAGGGAGGCGGTTGGATGGGACTAAAAGCATATAAAGGGAAAGCTGAAATGCACACAGAATCAGGAAGGCCAGGGATCTTTACTGCCTGCAACTCTTGCTCCTTGGCGTCCTGAGCCGGAGGACGGCTTTTTGAATTTTTTGGCGGGCGCTGCTTTTTCCTCGTCCAGGATCTTGCGGACGTCCTTCATGAATTCGTCAAAGGCGAAAGGCTTCATGATCATTTTGCGAATGCCGGCTTTTTCGAAGGACTGTTCGTCTCCGGCGTCGCTGCTGTATCCGGTGCACAGTATTACGGGCAGGCCGGGGCGCACCTTCATGATCTTGGCCGCCAATTCCAGGCCGGTCAATTCCGGCATGGTCTGATCAGTAACCACCAGGTCAAATTGTTCCGGGCCGCTCATAAACCGGGCAAAGGCCTGGGAACTGCATTGATGGGCCGAGACATGGTATCCGTAGTGGCGAAACAAGGCCGTGTAAGAATCCAGAAGATCGGATTCGTCGTCCACCAGCAAGATGGTTTCGTCGCCGGCCACATCTCCGGCTGCGGACTCCTGAATTTCCTCTTTTTCCAGGGTTTCGGGCAGGTAAACCCTGAAGCACGCGCCTCTTCCCACTTCGCTTTCCACGGTGACGGCGCCCTGCCCGGCCTCCACTATGCCGTGGACCACGGCCAGCCCCAGGCCGGTGCCCTCTCCTTTTTCCTTGGTGGTGTAGTAGGGGTCGAAAATTCGTTTTTTGACGTCAGGGGACATGCCCTGCCCCGTGTCAGCCACGGAAAGCCGGATATATCTCCCCGGCGACAGGTTCACATGGGGCGCGGCCTCTCCCGGCGGCAGGAAAACCGTATCCAACGAAACATCCAGAACGCCGCCGTTTTTTCGCATGGCGTGCTCCGCATTGCCGCAAAGGTTCATGAGCACCTGATGAATCTGAGTGGGGTCCGCCATGACCCGGCCCATTTTCTCTTCGGCGCGATATTGAATCTTGATGGTGGAAGGCAGGGAGGCGCGAAGCAGCTTGAGGGCTTCCCGGGTGACAAAAGGCAGGGAAACGGGCGTTTTTTTGTGCTCCGTGCTGCGGGAGAACGTCAGAATCTGGCGAATCAACTCCCGGGCCCGCAGGCTGGCCTTTTTGACGTGTTCCAGGCGAGTCACGTTTTTAGTCCGGTCGTCGGGCTCCATGAGCATGGCCTCGGTGTAGGCCATAATGGCTGACAGGATATTGTTGAAATCGTGGGCGATGCCGCCGGCGAGGGTGCCCACGGCCTCCATTTTTTGGGATTGGCGCAATTGGGATTCCAGGAGCTTTTTCTCTCGGGCGACGGCCATGGATTCGGTGATGTCCCTGCCCAGGCCCTTGAACCCCATGGGGTTGCCTTCCTTGTCCCTCATCAGGTAAGCGGAAATTTGGGCGAATTTCTCGGTTCCGCCCCTGGCCAGGACGGGAAAATCCTCCAGTACTGCCGTCTGCCCCGAAGCGTAAATGGTGGAAAATGCCCCAAACATCCGGTCCCCATCCATGGTCAGGTTGTACCATCCTTTTTCCAGGCCCAGCAGTTCTTCCCTGGAATATCCGGTAAAGCGCATGACCGCGTCATTCACGAAGATGAAGCGCCCGAACAAGTCCAGCTCAAAATAAAGCTCTTCCATGCTGGCCAGAATGGCCCGATACCGGGCCTCGCTGTGGGCCAAAGCCTGCTCGGCCATTTTCCGGGCGTTAATGTCTTTGAAGGTGACCACGTAGCCGGTCAAATCTTCGCCCTCATGACGGATGGGGGACAGGCTTATGAGAATCTGAATCCGGGTTCCATCCCTGCGCACCAGGGCGGTTTCCATTCCCGAAGGCCTGCTGACGGCCGAAGAATTGGCGAAAGCCCGGGTCAGCATGGCCTTATCCTCAGGCGCCCAGTATGCATGGGGAGGGGACATGTCCAGGATTTCCTCCCGGGAGAACCCCGTCATATGACAAAAGGCCGGATTTACTTCCAAATGCCTCCCCTCGGGGCTGAATACGGCTAGGCCGTCCTGGAGAGATTTGATGAGGCTTTCGGCGAAATCCCTGGACTCCTTCAACTTCTCCATGATGCGGAGATTCTGCTCGATCTTCAGGCTTAAATCCTGATTGGCGCGGGTGATTTCCTGGGTGCGCCGGGCCACTTCCTGCTCCAGTTCCTGATTGGCCTGATTAACCTTTTCGTGCTCCGTAAGCAGTTGATGGTTCAGCCAGAAGCTCTTGCGCTCAAAATATTCCATGGAATAGCAGGTGAGCATGCCCACCACGCTGGCGCAGATTAAAAGAAAATTGTTACCGATTAGAATGGCGGCAGGCGTGTAAATCACCCAAACCGTCACGATTTCGTAAAGGATCACAAGCCCCCACCCGGCCAGGGAGGCCCAGATGAAACGGATTTTCGTGAATGTATAGGCATGGATGAAAACAAGAATCAGCCCCACATAATAGGCGAAGTTGAGAGGCGGCGGAGCGATGATCAGAACCATGACGATGCCCGCCCCGGTAATAAACATGACCGCGGCCAGCACCGGCTGCATTACCAGCTTAAAAAACTTTGCATAGGTGAGGAAAAGAGCCAGGGTGATGATGGGGCCGACGATCAGAAAACGGATGGTGAATACGGCATTGACCGTTGAATCGGCCAGAAGCCGGGAATCCAGCAAGCCGAAAAAAAGGTAATAAAACAAAATCAGGTAGAGCGATCCCCTGGCCTGGCTCAGGGACTTTTCAAAATACTCGTCCAGGAAAAGCGACTCCAGTGCTTTATCCTTGCCTGTAAAGCGCAAGGTAACGGGGTTGAAGTCCATTGTCCGGGATGACGCCCCGGCTGTTTCCTGGCCCGTCGTTAGCATGCCGCCCTCTGGAATAAAATACCAAATATTCTATTGTTTGGCTAGTACAATAGGCTGTGAAATGGATTAAATCAAGGTTTTTAACACAGTTCAATAAAATCCATAAAAAACCACTTAACAGAACATGTTTAAGGGGTATAAAGATGACAAAAAATCCAAGAATGATGACGCCTCCAAGGTGCGGGGCCGCTTAAGGGGTGGGGGTCCGATAGGCCTCCAGGTGAGCCTGGACCTCATCCAACAGCTCCTGGGAATACATGACGCCGGTCATTTCTTTCCACACGGGCAGGGCTTGACGCCGCATGCTTTCCAGGTTCCTGGGGCTCACCCGGACTTCCTTAAGGCCGTATTGCAGCATGGCTTTAATGCTTTTTTCATTGTCCTCCCGCACGCCTTGGCAGAATTTATCCTGCAATTCCATCTGGCGGCTTAACAAGGCGGTCTGGTATTCCTCGGGCAAGGTGTTCCAGGCCTCCATGGAAGCGGCGATGGGGGCGGGAGAGTAACGGATTTTAATAGGATTGACGTAGCGGAGGATGGAGTAAAGTTGGGTTCCGGCCACCCAGATGGCGGGAGCGATGCCTGCGTCGGCCTCGCCTTGGCGCAAGACGGATGCGGCCCGCGAGACCTCCACCTTGACGGTTTTGGCGCCGAGTCGGTGTAAAAGGGTCTCTTCCATGGGGCCGTACCAGGCTATGAAGGAGGCCTTTTTCGTATCTTCCAGAGAAGCGATGGGATGCCGGGTGGAGTATATCTGATCAAAATCCTGATCGTTCCATAAAAAGAGCTTTAGCCCGTTGCGGGCCGCGGCCTCATCCAGGACGGGCTGCATTTTTTCCTTGATGAAGTCCACCTCGCCGTAGTCGTTGAACAAAAACGGCAGTTCAAACAGGCCGAACTCCTTGCACAGCAGGGTTGCGCCCTGACCGGCGAAGCCTCCCCCGGACAATCGTCCGCTCTTGATCATGGCGACCACGTCCGCGTCTTCCCCCAGCACCCCGCCCCAGTAGACTTTGACGAACAGGTCGCCTTCACATTCCTCCAGGATAACGGGAAAAAGGACCTCCTCCACTTGGCGAGCCCATCCTACGCCTCTGGGGGCGAGGGTGGCGAATTTCCATTTATAGGAGGCGTCAGCGCCGTTAGGCATGCTGGCCGCCTGGGATGCGGCCGGGAAAATCCAGGCTATGGACAGAAAAAAGACGACTAAAACAGACTTGATTTGTAGCATAGGTTCCTCAAACTGCGGGCATGCAGGGCGCGCCTCCTGATAACTCTTTCATGGAGTGCGCTGCAGCAATTTTGTATCTTCATGGGAGTACGGCGGCGAGCATATGCAGAGAATGCGCATGTCCCCGTCTCCCGTATTTTCAACTTGATGAGGGGTTCCGGGCGGGATGAGCACCGTGCTTCCCCTGCGAACGTCCAGCTTTTCAACGCCCAGGGTCATAACGCCGCGTCCCTGGGTGTAATGATAGATCTCTTCCGTCGCCTCATGCAGGTGAAGCTCGCTTACCAGCCCCGGCGCCAGAACAGCCTCGGCCAGGCTGGTCCTTCCTTCTCCGTGAACGGCCGGATGCAGCAGTTCGCGGATTAAAGTCTGGTCCTTTGTGACATAAGGCGCTATGTGATCGTATTCGGTTTTTATCATGGCTGTAATGTACCTTATCGGCGTCCTTAGTACAAGCATTTCACCGGAGGCTGAACAATCTTCATTATTCTTTAACGCTTAAAGGCGGCCCCACCCTTTGGCCCGGCCGGAGTCGCGCCGACAGAGCCATACAGGGCCGTCGCGCCTTTGTCCATCCTGAAGGCTCTTACACCGCCGATTGGTTGACAAAAGCCCTAACGGCGCCGTAATCTAATTACCAGCGTGGACACGTAATGAAACAGCGCTTCCACATGTATTCGATAATCGGCTTCGGCAATTTTGTTTGATCCGCCCTGTCAAGCCACTCTATTCGGAAAGGATGTGCGATGACCATAGACGTAAAGGTGCTGGTTGTCGACGATGATGAACCAGTGAGAAACAGCCTTGTCAATTTTTTGGAGGACGAGGGTTTTGAGCCGGTTTCCGCGGAAAGCGGGGAGCAGGCGTTGGACCTTGCCGCCAAGGAGCATTTTGACGTGGCCATCGTGGATATGCGCTTGCCCGGGATAGACGGGGATACGGTGGTGCTGGAGGCGAAGAAAATTCAAAGCCATTTGAAGTTTATCATTTACACAGGCTCCGACGATTATTACCCCCAAAACATCCTGCTCGACATCGGCATGAAACAGGAGCACGTTTTTTACAAGCCCTTGCGCAACCTGGATATCCTGTCACAAGCCATAAGAAGCCTTATGGAAGAATAATCGCGTCACCTACAATTTACGATCCACCAAAGGGATTATCTGCGAGCCCTCGATGCCCAGGTGTTTTCTCACCACCTTGCGAAAAGCGCAGAGCTTTTCCTCCTCCTGCTCCTTGGACACGGAAATGCGGCCTGCGCCGGCTCTTTCATGCCCGCCGCCGCTGCACCCGAAAGCGCCTGCAATCTTTTTGGCCAGAGTTCCCGCATTGCGGTTTTTCTTGCACCTGATGGAAAAAAACAGGCCGTCCTCATAAAATGCGCAGCTAACGGTATACTCCGATTCCTCCAGGCTGTGAAACAAGTCCGCCATTTCCGCCACGTGGTCCGGGGTGTTGACCCTGCCCAGGTAGACCAGGCCCACCCTGGCGCTTTCGGAAAAGGACGCAGAAGCCCGGTAAAGGGTCTTAAAGAAGTCGATGTTCCTGGGAGGGTGTTCTATCTGGGCCAGCAAGCGGTGCTCTATGAGTTCAAAGAGCCTCCGGTATGCCACCAGGTCTTCGGGCAAAACGTCCATGGCCATGTCCTGAGTGTCGGTTTTTATGCCGTAAAACAGGGCGGTGGCCAATTTAAGGGAAAGGGGGCATTGGGCGGCGAACAGATAGTGGGCGACCAGGGTGGAGGTGGCGCCTATCTGGGTGTGCACCTCCTTAAAACAGGAGTCGGGCAGAAAATCCGCCTCGCCGTGGTGGTCGAACACGGCGTGGACCTTGACGTCCTCCGGAAGCGACACGTTCCCCCCGCCCGGAAGGGAGTCCACCATAATGATCTTATCAAAGCCCTGCAGGTCGATCAGGGCGAAGGGGGTTGTCTTGATGTCCAGCAACTGCATCATCATCCGGTTTTCGGCCCTGCCCACAAAGCCGCCATGGGTGATTTCCCAACGGTCAACCCCCCAATAAGTCAGGAGATTTCCCAGGCCGAACCCGGAGGCCAGGCAATCCGGATCAGGATAGTCGTGAACCGCAATAAGAACAGACCTGGCAGGCAGAATATGCTGCTTAAAGGCCTCAACCCTAGCTGTGAAATCCTGCAACCCGTCCATTTTTTCTTCCTTTTTCCTTGATTTTTCGCCGATTGAGGAGTTAGATCATAGAATCTTAAAAACTGCAAGGTATGGAGGGGGTATAGCTCGTAAGTTTTTCATTATAAGCGGAAGGATCGTCGGCGAAAACCCCGCCTTGGGGGAGCCGCGCCAGGGCCCGCCTTCAACCATCCCTTGTTTTTTTCGGATTTGAACAGACAAATCGTTACCCCCCACAACGTAATTTCCATTGCGCCGGGCCAGGTTCGCCCGGGCGCATGGGGCCGGCGCCGCCGGTCCGGGATTCAAAAAAAGGAAGAGGTGCGCTGTGGATATCAATGGAAAAAAAATCATTTTGACCGGGGCTTCCTCGGGCATTGGCCTGGATCTTCTTCAACGTCTGACCCGCTTTGACTGCAAAATCATAGCCGTGGCGAGAACCATCGAAAAAGTGGATTTCGACCACCCCAACGTCGTAAAATTTCCGTGCGATATTTCCGATCCGGAAAAAATGGACGAACTCTTTGACTTCGCCCTCGAGCAATGGGGCAATATTGACATTTACATAGCCAATGCAGGCTTCGCCTACTATGAGCGGATCAACAACCCCGACTGGAAGCACATAGAAAAAATCTACCAGACCAATGTGTTTTCCAGCTTTTACGCGGCGGAAAAAATGAAGGAAATCAACAAGGACCGCCCATTCAGGGTGGTGGTGACGGCCAGCGCCATGAGCTTTTTGTCGCTGCCCGGCTATTCCTTGTACTCCTCCACCAAGGCCGCTATCCGGGGCTTTGCAACGGCCTACCGGTTTGAGCTTGCAAAGGATCAAAAGATTCAGTTGGTATTCCCCATTGCCACCAGGACCAGCTTTTTCAAGGAGGCGGGGTCGGGCACGCCCGTGCCCTGGCCGAGCCAGGAGCCGGAAAAGGTTTCGGCCGCCATCGTCCGGGGAATCCAAAAAGACAAGGACTCGATTTTTCCATCGTCCTTGTTCAACAGCATACGGATAGCCAATGGATACCTGCCTTTTTTGTATCCGTTCATTGCCTGGTTCGAGGCCCAAAAACTGTACAAATGGGAGTCGAGCCAAAAATAGCGGCCGTCCCGGCTAATAATGCACCATGGCCTCGTACCCTTCCCGGGCCAGCTCCGGGCTGATGAACGGTGATTCGGCCTTGGACAATACCTTGCCGGCGAAATGGGAGGCGTAAATGGTTGCGCCATCCATGGCGGGATCGGGCCAGCATTTATGGGCGTTGCGCATAATATTGGTCAGCCTGTCCACGTGGACGCGGGTCAACTCCGGGCCGCGATAAATCAGGAAGGTGACCGCCTTTTCGCGGACCATGCGGTCGTCGTCGGACAGGGCGGTGATGATGGGGTCCAAGGCGCAAGGGCTGTCAATGCCGCCCAAAGCGTCGATGACGGCCAGCCGCACGTCCCTGTCGCGCATGGTGCTCATTTCGGTCAGGTGCTGTAAGGCCATGTCGCCCAATTTTGACATGGACCGGATCGCCGCCAGGGTCTTTTGCTTCTTTGCAGCGGCTGCGTCGGCGGACGCAGCCGCCTTTTTCTTGGGCTGGACCGCCTGCGTTTGGACCTGCTCGACCGGTTTGGGCGCCGGGGCCTGGACCTGCGCCTGGGGCTCCTCAAGCCGGGCTCCGGCCTTGGGTTCCGTTTGCTGGACCGTTGCGCAGCCCCATAGGGCCGCCAAAACCGCTGACATAAGGCATAAGCTGACAAACCGGACTGTTTCTTTCACGGACTCCTCCTGCATGCAGTTGGGTATATTTTTTCAAACTATACATCATGCATTTTTGTGTACAAGAAAAAAAATGTTCCGGGCGGTCAATTGAGGCTTGGACTTGTTGGCGAATCGGTTCCCGTGCTATCATGGACGCTGAAAATCACGCCCGATAAAATGAAAGGAGCAGCCATGCACTCCCGTTTGTTCTCCGGATTGAAAATAGGAAGCCTGGAGCTGGACAACCGCGTTGTCATGCCCCCCATGTACGTGGGATACGCCAAGGAAACCGGCGAGGTCTCCCAGATGGTCCTGGACCATTACTCCCTCATGGCCCAAAGCGGGGCCGCTATGATCGTGGTGGAAAGCACCTCCATAGACCACCCCATGGCCGGAGGAGGCGCCAGAACCCTCCGGGCCGACGACGACTGCTTTTTGGACGGTCTGGAAAAGCTGGCCGAGGCCATCAAGTCCCAAGGCGCCGTCGCCGCCATCCAGCTAAACCATGCGGGCCGATTTTCCGTAGTGACCAATCCCTTGTCGCCCACCAATATAGATACTTTCGGCTTGGGCCGCACCTACAAGGAGATGGACAAGGACGACATAGCCCATGTGGGGGACAAGTTCGCCGAAGCGGCCGTCAGGGCGAAAAAAGCGGGGTTTGACGTGGTGGAGCTTCATGGCGCCACGGGCTACCTTCTCTCTCAGTTCATATCCCCCTGGGTAAACCGGAGAACCGACGAGTACGGCGGCTCCCTGGACAACCGCATGCGCTTCGGCCTGGAGATCCTGAAAAAGGTCCGGGACGCCGTGGGCGACATGCCCGTGGGCTTTCGCTTTATGGCTCACGAATGGCTGCCCGAAGGCCTGGAGTTGGTGGACTCCCTGCCCTACGCCCGGGCTCTGGAAAAGGCGGGCGCGGCCTATTTGTCGGTTTCCGGCGGCTCCTGGGAATCCTTCATGGTTCCCGAAGTGCTGATCAAATCCATCCAGCCCTGCTATATGGTGGATCTGGCCGCGGCCGTGAAAAAGGAAGTGGAGATCCCGGTGATCGCGGCGGGCCGCATCCAGGAAGGCGCCGTTGCAGAGCGGATTCTGCTGGAAGGCAAGGCCGACCTCATAGGCCTTGCCCGACCTTTGTGGGCGGATCCCGGCTGGCTGGAAAAAGTTCGCCATGACCGGGAGGACGAAATCATCCCATGCAGCCCCTCCTGCGGAGACACCTGCATGCAGCTTGTCATGAGCTTCAAGCCGGCCTACTGCACCCAATGGTCCAAGGAAAAACGAGCGGAGTGGAAGGCGAAGTTTGAATAAATATGTGGAACAATTAGTATGACATGGGAACATAAGTTTCTTGTCGGGTTGCTTCGCATATGATTTCAATACTATATGTTATCTCTGATAGATCCGACGCCTATGATTCTTAATATCATGTGAAATTCATGAGTGATTGACGGATGTCGGTAAAATGCATCTAATGTTATTGTCAATCTCGGGAACTGGAGACAGCCCATGGAAAGGAATAAACTTCGAAATGTTGTAAGACTCTGCCTCTACTGCCTTCGACATATGGCCTATTATAGAGCTGGCTGGAGCGGAGGATCTCTTATAATCGAAACTCAATTCTGGAAGGGTGTGAATGGTAATTTCATTGATATTTGCGTTATAGAATGGTGCAAACTATTTGGCGACCTGAGGGGTAAACATTGCTGGAGAAAAGTTGTCTCAGATCCAAATTCCTTTCTTGATGGATTATTACAGAATTTGGAACTGACAGAGGACGCATTTGAAGATTATATTAAGGAGATGAAAATCTATCGAGACAAGTATGTGGCCCATCTGGATTCATTTGAAAAAGTTCAAATACCTAAACTGGATTTTGCAAAAAAAAGCGTTCTGTATTTGTACAACTATTTACTTGTAGAAGAAGATCAAGGCCAGTATTTTCATGACGCCCCCAAAGATGTATCCCAGTTTTATGAGAAGGCGTTTAAAGAAGGGCTATCAGTATATCAAGAGAATGCATAAGAGGTTTAAGGGGACATCTCATGCACTCTCGAAACATCCCCAAAAATCATGTCGGGTCGCTTCGCGTTGAAGCAAAGGAATTCACAGTAACCCGGACGGGGAAAGCGCACCCGAAAATTTAATTCAGCATCGGGCTCCGCGTGACCCAACCTACAAAACCACCAAAAATTCAAGTTGTTATGTAGATACCGTCACGCGAAGCGGTGTATTTGAAATTGATTACCTAAAAGGTTTTTCCGCCGCATCCGCATTTAAAAGATGAGGAGTCTGGGCGCAGCGACCCGACATTCTTAGTATGAGACCAAGGAAATCCTTTTTTCAGGCAATGGAAACACAGCCTGTTCGTGCTGGTTGTCAGGCGTTAAAAGCTATGCGACCGAACAACGTGTCGCTTTGCGACCCAGGCAGGATACTGCTCTGCCTGGGCTACCCGTTACCCGTCGTCCGCGGAAAGCACGGAAGGCGCGGAAATATTCCATTCCGTGGGTTCCGTGTTTTCCGTGGTTTGAAAAAAGAAGAAGTTGAGACGCCGGATTCCCGATAAAGACACTCGGGAATGACGGGCGGGAGGTCTCTGGATTCCTGATAGAAACGTTCAGGAGTGACGAGCGGGAGGTTCTTGATGGAAATGCCGGATATGGCGCCGGCCTATAAAGAAAAAAAGCCCGTTTCGCTTTGTCGTGCGAAACGGGCTTTTTTGTATACTAGTCCGCCGGACCTTAATGGACCCGGCCTCGGAATTCGTCCATGGAGCTGGTGACCCCCAAATGAACCGCCAGAAAATCGATCACGGCGGTGGGGAGGACGCGCAAAAGAGGAATGGTATGGGTGAAAGGAGGCATTTTAAGCATGGTCTTGCCTTTTTTCACGGCTTTTACGACCCGTTGGGCCACCTCGTCCTCCTTGAGGATGGGCAGCAGGAAGCTGTACCGGGTTTTTACGCCGTCGAACATGCCCGTATCCGTGAAAAAGGGGCATACGCAGGTGGTTCCCACGCCCTTGACGCCGTTTTTACGCAATTCCAGCCGAATGGCCTCGTCAAAGCCTACATTGGCGAACTTGGATGCGCTGTAATCCACAAGTGAGTTGACCCCTATCCAGCCCGCCGAGGAGGACATGGTGACGATGTGTCCGTGGTTGGCTTCTATCATGTCCGGCAGAAAGGCTTTGACGGTCCAGAAATGGCCAAGAACATTTACGGACAAGGTTCTTTCCAACTGCTCGTCTTCGCACTCCAGAAAAGGCTTGCCCGAAACTACGCCCGCATTGTTGACAAGAACGTCCACCTTGCCAAGATCCTTTTTAATTTCCCCGGCCATGGCGTAAACCTGCTCGCGGTCGGAGACGTCCACGGTATAGGGGCGGGCCTCGGCGCCCAATTCCTCCACTTCCGAAGCGACTTTTTCAAGCCCCGCCATGGTGGTGGCTGCAAGAACCAGCCTGCTGCCTTCCCTGGCGAAATAGTGGGCCATTTTCCGGCCGATGCCGCTTCCCGCTCCGGTGATCAATACCAACTGCCCCTTCAGATTTTTCACTGCCTACCTCCTGGCGCCAATCAGCTTTTAAGCCGAATGACCTGAAAAACGGTGAAAAGAATGCTTTGGCCGCCATGCTTCCCGGTTTATTCCCGGCGATTTATCAGGCGTTCACCGGCGGCCCATGATCTTCCATATAGTTTTTCAGGATTTTATCCAAAAGAAAAGGGAAAAACAAGTAGCAAGATTGCTTTTCCCTTCAAAAAGGCGGGAGATATGGCAGAAATATTGGGACAAATTGCCCCAGAGGCTGCTGCGGGTCCTTTTTGTTCCGCCCGCGGCCCCTTAGGGGAGCCGGGCGCAAAAAGGAGGCTTAAGAAGCTAAAAAAAAAGAGAAAGTTCTATTCCTCCGAAACGCCGAAATGCTTGAGGTATTCTCCGTACCCCTCCTTTTTCAGGTCAGTGACGGGGATGAAGCGCAAAGCCGCTGAGTTGATGCAATATCGCAGCCCGGTGGGCGGAGGGCCGTCGTCAAACACGTGGCCCAAATGGGAGTCCCCGTGCCTGGACCGCACTTCCGTACGGGTCATGAACAGGCTCTTGTCTTCCACCTCCACAATATTCTCCGGCTCCAGGGGCTTGTAATAGCTGGGCCAGCCCGTTCCCGAATCGTATTTTTCCGCGGAGCTGAACAAAGGCTCGCCGGATACTATGTCCACGTAAATTCCCGGCTTCTTGTTGTCCCAGTATTCGTTTTTAAAAGGCGGCTCGGTGCCTTCCTTTTGGGTGACCTTGTATTGCAGGGAAGTCAGTCGCT
This sequence comes from Desulfatibacillum aliphaticivorans DSM 15576, assembly GCF_000429905.1. Lineage (NCBI taxonomy): Bacteria > Pseudomonadati > Thermodesulfobacteriota > Desulfobacteria > Desulfobacterales > Desulfatibacillaceae > Desulfatibacillum > Desulfatibacillum aliphaticivorans. The sequence goes on from NZ_AUCT01000031.1 coordinate 65,301, forward strand.
TTTTCAAAACATCGTTCGCCGGCTTGAAGTACTTGCCGGAGGTTTTGTTTTCAGGGGGAGCTGCATCCTTATCCCAAACCTTTTCCAGGTACTTGTCCCGGCCTGAGTTGGAACGATAAATCTTGTAGCGAAAGGGGTTCCTTTTATAATAGTCCTGATGGTAATCCTCGGCCGGGTAAAACTCGCCCGCCTCCCGGATTGGGGTGATCACGGGCTTGTCAAAGCGGCCGGACTCATCCAGGGCTTTCCTGGATCTTTCCGCGGCAAGGCGCTGTTCTTCCGAATGGTAAAATATGGCCGTGCCGTATTGCTCGCCCCGGTCCACAAACTGGCCCCCTTCGTCCGTAGGGTTGACCTGCCGCCAAAACACCTCCAGCAACTGGTCGTAGCTCACCTTGTCCGGGTCGAAATGGATCTCCACGGATTCCAGATGCCCGGTGGCGCCGGAAGACACCTGTTCATATGTGGGGTTTGTCACGTCCCCGCCCGTATAGCCGGAGATGACGGCTTCCACGCCCTCTATTTGCTCGAAAGGCTTTTCCATGCACCAAAAGCAGCCTCCGGCAAAAGTGGCCTTTTGGAGGCGCCCCTGAGCCGCTGCGCCGCCGGCGCCGAACGCCAGGAGCATCGCCCCCGCTAATATGATGGTCATTAAAGTATTCATGGGTCGCTCCTTTTTTTTATTTGGCTGCCTGAATTTTTTCATGTTGCCTCTTCTTACACGCAAAAAATAATCATTATCATTTATTTGTCACGAACAAAGAGCGGCGGCGGGATGACAATAGGGGTTGCTGGGCGGTCATAAAAAGCAGACCGGGTCTTGCTGGGATGACGACTTTTCAGGACGAACGAAAAAAGGGCTTTCCCGGTTTGGGGGAAAGCCCATGGCGAAATCATGAGGGGTGGAAAACGGGTAGGGGAAAAATTCCGTCAGGAAGAAAAGCGGTCTCCGAAAGCGTTCATCATTTTTATGAAATGTTCAGGAGTCCTGGGGCCCTGATAGGGCATAACGTTGGCGCCGGAGGGATCGAGAAAAAAGACGGCGGGGATGTAGCGCACCTGGTATTGGTTGGGGCTCTCCTTATCCTTATCCACGTTCACGGAAATATTGATCAGCCTTTTGGAAGCCTCGCCCACGCTTTTGTCCGTGAACACCGTGCTTTTCAATTCCTGGCATGCGCCGCACCAATCCGCCTCGAACACGAGCATGATGGGCTTGCCCTGTTCCTTGGCCATGGACAGGCCTTTTTGATAGTCATGGACAAAATCAATGCTTAAAGGGCCGACGTCCGCCTTCTCGGTGCAGGCGGCCAAGGCGACCAATACGGCAAGGGCCAGGATTGCGATATAACGTTTCATTCCAACATACTCCTGTTAATAGTGGGGATCAATCCCAGGAAGACACCTTTCCCCTGAACTGCTTTTTGCGGGCTCTCTTCTTTTTCGAGTCCAGCCGGCGCTGCCTGGAAGCCAGGGTCGGCCTGGTTTTCTTCCGGGCCTTGGGCTTACGGCATGCCATGTCAATAAGCCGGACCAGCCTTTGCAGGGCTTCTTCCTTGTTTTTAAGCTGGCTCCTGGTTCCCCGGGAGTCAACCAACAAGACGCCTGATGCCGAAATCCTGTTGTGCGCTATCTTTTCCAGCCTGGCCCTGACGTCTTCGGGAAGGGATGGGCTGTTTGCGACGTCAAACCGCAACTGGACGGCGGTGCTGACCTTGTTTACGTTTTGTCCGCCGGGGCCTGAAGACCTGACGAACTCGTAGTCAATCTCCTCTTCGTTAAGGCTTACTCGGTCGTTAACCACTATCATGCTATAATTGGCTTCTCCGCTTTGATGCTCCTGGCTGATTAAGGCTATCGATGCCCCAGCCAGGCGCCCAACATGGCTTATTCCTCTAAGATTTTGTCCATTTCCGCCTGATTGGCCTGCTGCTGCGCGGACAGGTCGTGCGACAGTTTCGCCGCTTTATCCATCGCGTTGACTTGCGTTTGCATGGGATTCTTCACTTCTTTAGCTGCAGCGGAAGATCCTTTGTTGTCTTCATCGCCGGAACATCCGGCGGCCATGCAAAGCAACATAACCGCGACAATTCCCCATATAAACTTCTTCATGGATTATCCTCCCATGTTTGGATTATCAACACCACTACAGCATAACATCACCCGACGGGATAACGCCACCCTTTTTGGGCGGAGGCGAAACCTTGCCTGAAATCAGACGCTGGCCCGCACAATATCCGCAGCTTCGGCGGGACCGATCCGTCCGCGCTCTCCCAGCTTCGCCTGATCCCGTTCCAGGCCTTTGCGGACCGTTTCCGCAGCTTCGGCGGGGTCGATGCCGTAGTCCGTCAACCGGGTGGGCATGCCCATTTCGTTGAAAAAGCATTCGGTTTCCGCAATAGCCCGGTTTACGGCCAATTCCTCGTCCTTATCCTCTATCATCCATATTCTTCGGGCGTATTGAAGGAGTTTGTCCTGCTTGTTCTCCCTTTGATGCCGCAAAAGCCAGCACAAGACCACCGCGATAGCCTCGCCGTGGGCCAGGCCGTAATGTACGGTCAGTTCGTGCCCGATTCTGTGCGTGGCGAAATCCGTGGGCACGCCGCACTTCAAGAGCCCGTTCAATGCCTGGTTGGCGCACCACATAAAACCGGCGCGGGCGTCGTAATCCTGCTTTTTGGCCAGGGTTTTGGGGCCTACTTCCAGAAGAGTCAGGAGCACGGCTTCGGCCTGCCTGTCCTGGAGCGGGGCCTGGACCGGATAGGTAAGGTATTGCTCCAAAACGTGGATGAAAGCGTCCACCACGCCGTTGCGCACCTGGTTGTCCGGCAGGGAATAAGTGACTTCCGGGTCCATGACCGCAAATCGGGGAAAGAGCTTGTCCGCGTGAAAAACGATCTTTTTTTCTTCGGCCTTGCGGGATACCACGCCGATATTATTGGTTTCGGAACCGGTGGCAGGCAGGGTCACGACCACGCCCAGCGGCAGGGCGTCCGTCACCTTGGCCAGCTTGGAGCAAATTTCCCAGGGATCGCCGGCGGTGTATTTGCTGGCCGCAGCGATGAACTTGGTTCCGTCCATGATGGAGCCTCCGCCCACAGCCAGTAAGAAGGAAGGCTCTTCCTTTTTAACCATGTCCACGGCTTGCATCAGGACGTCGTACTCCGGGTTGGGGGCGATGCCCGAGAATTCCACCACCTCGCGTTTTTTCAACGAATCCATCACCTGATCGTGCACTCCGTTTTTGCGGATGGATTCTCCGCCGGTGACCAGCATGATCTTTCCCCGGGGCGGGACCAGGTTTTTCAGGCGGCTGATGGTTCCCTTGCCGAAAACCACTTTCGTGGGATTGTGATAGTCGAAATTTCTCATGGTCGGACTCCGTGTTTGCTATGTGTGGACATAAGGCTTAAATTGTGACAAGAATTCTCAATTGCAGATCAGCTCCGGCTTGTCAATTGCACCCCTAAAATTATTTGATGCCAGCGGGTTACAATGATATGATTTTTGCATAATTTGTGCATCAATGCAAAATAAGGAGAAATTTCATGCCAGCTCTGAAAAAATCGTTGCTCTACTTTCTGCTCCTTTGCCTTAGTTTGGTTTTAACCGCCTGCTCCACGGTTCCCATTACGGGCAGGTCCCAGCTTTCCCTAGTGTCGCCGGCTCAAATGCAGTCCATGAGCTATTCCCAGTACGACGCGTTTTTGAAGGAACACAAAGTCAGCACGGACAGGCAAAAAACCGAAATGGTCCAAAGGGTCGGCTATCGCATCCAAAGGGCCGTGGAAAGATATTTTGCGGCGGCGAACATGAGCAGCCAGTTGAACGGATTCCAGTGGGAATTCAATCTCATCGCCGACGATCAGGTGAACGCCTGGGCCATGCCCGGCGGCAAGGTGGTGGTTTATGAGGGCATCCTGGACGTGGCGCAGAATGAAACCGGGCTTGCCGTGGTCATGGGGCACGAAATCGCCCATGTTGTGGCGAATCACGGCGCCGAGCGCATGAGCCAGTCCCTCATGGCCCAGATGGGCGGCATGGCCCTGGACCTTGCCCTGCATGACAGCCCCGCCCAAACCCGGGCCTTGTGGCTGCAGGCCTACGGCCTGGGATCCCAGGTGGGCGTGATCCTGCCCTACTCCCGGCTGCACGAGTCCGAAGCGGACCGCCTTGGCCTGATTTTTATGGCCATGGCCGGATACGATCCGGCGCAGGCCGTGGGCTTTTGGCAGCGCATGTCCGCTTCCAGCAAAAACAGCAACAACCTGGAGTTTTTAAGCACACACCCTTCGGACGCCACGCGCATTGCCAAGATAAAGCAGACCTTGCCCGAGGCCCGAAGGTATTACAAAAAATAGGCGAATTTCCGGTCATTGAAGTTTAATGCCCGACTAATCCGCTTTAGACAGGATGACCCAATTAACTTATGAGAGAATTTTTTCAGGTAATTTCCATCCAGAAGGTCCTGGACATGGCAGGGAGATTCCCCCTGGCCGGGACGGAGGAAGTGGAAGTCTTTCAAGCCTGCGGCAGAATTCTGGCGAAAGACGTCGTCAGCAAGGACAACGTCCCGGCTTTCGCCCGCTCCACCATGGACGGATACGCCGTGAGCGCCTCCTCCACCTTTGGGGCCTCGGAAGGCATTCCTGCCATGCTGGAAGTGGCGGGCCGGGTGGAAATGGGAACGACCCCGGAATTTTCCGTGGGCCCAGGCCAGGCGGCTCTCATGCCCACGGGAGGAATGCTGCCCGAAGGGACGGACGCCGTGGTTATGGTGGAGCACACGGAAATTCTGGATGACAAAACCATCGAGGTTTATAAAAGCGTGGCCCCCCTGGGCAATGTGCTGGACGTGGGCGATGACGTGAAAAAGGACGAAGTCGTCCTGAAAAAGGGTGTTCGTTTGCGGCCCCAGGATCTTGCCGTAGCGGCCTCCGTCGGGGAGCCGATCCTGTCCGTGTATAAAAAACCCATCGTTGGAATCGTCTCCACAGGGGACGAAGTGGTGTCCGCGGATCAAGAGCCCGGGCCGGGGCAAATTCGCGACATGAACACTTACGCCCTGGGCGGCTTGTGCCATCAGGCCGGGGCCGAATACCGGTCCTACGGCATTGTGGGGGACGATCCCCAAGCCTTGCGCCAGGCCTGCGAAAAGGCCTTAAACGAGTGCGATATGCTGCTGGTTTCAGGCGGGAGCAGCGTGGGCGCCAGGGACCATACCATCGAAGTGATCGAAGGCTTTGAGAACTCCGACATTCTGGTGCACGGGGTGTCCATCAGCCCGGGCAAACCCACCATTTTGGCGAAAGTCGGAGACAAGCAGGTTTGGGGCCTGCCAGGGCACGTGACCTCGGCCATGGTGGTTTTTCACGCCATGGTGCGTCCTTTTATTCATCATGTCGCCGGATATGAAGGCGGGGACGGAGTTGTTTCCGTTCCGGCCAAACTCGCCCGGAACGTGCCGTCTGTGCAAGGCAGGACCGATTATGTGCGGATTCGCCTGGTGGAAAAGGACGGCGAACTGACCGCCGAGCCCATCTTCGGAAAATCCGGAGTCATCCGCACCATGGTGGAGGCCGACGGTTTTATCCAGGTGGATTTGAACGACGAAGGGCTGGACCCGGGAACCATGGTTCGCGTGGACCTGTTCGACAAATAAGATGAAGGCTTATTAATCTCTATATTTTTTTTGGCCCCAAAGGCCGGAGGCGCTCATGAACAAACGCCATGTTTACCTGAACATGAAAACCCGTGAAGAAGCTCGCAACATCTGGTTAAGCCATTTTGCTGAAAAAGTCGAACTGGCGCATGAGACGATCTCCTCCGTGGACGCCGTGGGGAGGGTTTTGGCGGAGCCGGCCTTCGCCCGCATTTCCACGCCCAACGCGCATTTGGCGGCCATGGACGGCATTGCGGTTCTGGCCCAGGACACATTCGACGCCAGCGAGACCAATCCCATGGACCTCAAGGTCGGGGAACAGGCCTTTTACGTGAACACGGGCCATCAGCTTCCGCCCCAGACCAATGCGGTCATCATGATCGAGCAGGTCCAGGTTATAGACGACGACACGGTGCGCATCGAAGCGGCGGCCGTTCCCTGGAATTACGTCAGGAAGGTGGGCGAGGACATTGTAGCCACGGAAATGCTGTTTCCCACCAATCATTTGGTGACGCCCACGTGTCTGGGCGCTTTGCTCACAGGCGGGGTGTTTGAGGTCAAAGTCAAAAAGCAGCCCAAGGTGCTGGTTATTCCCACCGGCACGGAGCTTGTGGATTGGCGAAAGATTTACCCCGAGGAACTGCAGCCCGGCCGGGTTCTGGAAACCAACTCTTGGGTGATCGGCAAGCTGATCGAGCAGACCGGAGGAAAGTGGATTCGAAACACCAGCCTGGACGACGACTTTTTCGTTATCAGGCAGGCCGTGGAACGGGGCGCCACCGAGGATTACGACATGGTCCTGGTGCTGGCGGGTTCCTCCGCCGGATCCGAAGACCATACGGCCAATATCGTGGACAACCTGGGCGACGTGCTGGTTCACGGCGTGACCATCATGCCGGGCAAGCCCGTGGTTCTGGGCGACGTGAACAACGTGCCCGTGGTCGGGGTGCCGGGGTATCCGGTTTCCGCCATTGTGGTGTTCGACGAGTTCATCCGCCCCATGCTTTGCCATATGCTCGGCCAGCCCGAACCTTTACGCAAAAAAATCATGGTGGAGCCCACCCGGAAGATTCCGTCCAAGCTGGGCCTGGAGGAAATGGTTCGGGTGAAGCTGGGCCGTGTGGGCGACAGGGTGGCGGCCACCCCCCTGCCCCGGGGCGCCGGGTCCATCACCAGCTTTACCGAAGCGGACGGCATCATCCGCATACCCAACGAAAACGAGGGCCTGCACCCCGGACAGCCGGTGGAAGCCGAACTTCTCCGCTTCAACCGCACCATAGACAACACCCTGGTGGCCGTGGGCAGCCATGACAACACCCTGGATCTCCTGGCTGACGCCCTGCGCAGCCGGGGGGGGTATTTGTCCCTGTCCTCCAGCCATGTGGGAAGCATGGGCGGCCTTTTGGCCATGAAAAAAGGCATGTGCCATATTGCAGGCTCCCACCTTTTGGACACGGAAACCGGGGAATACAACATCAGCTACATCAAAACCTATCTGGCGGGCATTCCGGTCAAGCTGGTTCACCTGGTCATGCGGGAGCAAGGCCTGATGGTGGCCAAAGGCAATCCCAAAAACATCCAATCCGTGGAAGACCTCGGCCGGAACGGGGTGCGGTTTATCAACCGGCAAGCCGGTTCCGGCACCCGGGTGCTGCTGGACCATTACCTGAGCAAACTGGGCATCAAACCCTCCAAAATCAACGGTTACGGGGACGACGAGTTCACCCACATGGCCGTGGCCGCCGCGGTACAGAATCAAGTGGCTGACGCCGGCATGGGCATTTACGCCGCCGCCAAGGCCCTGGAACTGGATTTCGTACCGGTTATCACCGAGCAGTACGATTTGATCATTCCCGAAGGCATTTTTGAGTCTGAAAAAATCGCCATTCTCCTGGAAACCATTCGTTCCGACGCGTTTAAAAAGCGGGTGGACGCCTTGGGAGGCTACCACACGGAGCGCACCGGTGAAGTGCTGATGTAGCCATGTTCGGTTTTCACGGGAAAATTCTGTTTATCAATCTGGAAAGCCGATCTTTCCGGATTGAAAAGCCCGACCCTGACGTCCTCGCCGCCTACCTGGGCGGCAAGGGCCTGGGCTCCTTCCTGTTGTACGAGCATAACCCGCCTCATTGCGACCCGCTTGGGCCGGAAAACAACCTGATTTTTGCATGCGGACCTGCGACCGGCTCCCTGATCTGGGGAGGATGCCGGTACGGGGTATACACCAAAAGCCCCCAGACCGGATTTTACAGCGAATCCTATGCAGGCGGCCGCGCACCCGAAGCCATGGACGCCGCCGGATACGACGCCATTGTCCTGCAAGGCCAGTGCGCGGCGCCCACGGTATTGGAAATCGAGCCGGGCGGCGTGCATTTTCACGATGCTTCGAACCTCTGGGGCCTGGACGCCATATCAACGGAGGAAAAAGCCCTTGAAATCGCCTCGGGCAAGGCCGGGAAAAAAGGCGCTCTCGCCATCGGCCCGGCCGGAGAAAACCTGGTTTCGTTTGCGGTCATTGAAAACGACAAGTGGCGCAGCGCTGGCCGGACAGGCCCCGGAGCGGTCATGGGGTCCAAGAAAGTCAAGGCCATGGTCTTTTGGGGCAGCGCCAAAAGGCCCATGGCGGACCCGGCGCGGCTTCGGGAATTCTCCAGGGATTACGCAGCGGAATCCAAGGAAAATCCCTCCGTCCAGGCCTATAAATCCAAAGGCACGCCCATGATGGTGCAGGCCTTGAACAAGGCCGGCGCCTTTCCCACCCGATACTGGAAGCAAGGATATTTTGAAAGCTGGAAGAAAATTTCCGCCGAAGCATTGCACGAAAAATGCCGGGTGACTCCCGCGGCGTGCGCAAAATGCTTCATGGCCTGCGGCCGGAGAGGAACCGTGCTGAACGGCCCCCACAAGGGACTGACCATAGAAGGCCCGGAATACGAAACCATCTACGCCTTCGGCGGTTTGTGCGCCATCGACTCCATTGAAGAAATCGTCTATCTGAACCATTTGTGCGACTCCCTTGGCATGGACACCATCACCAGCGGCAACCTGTGCGCCTTCGCCATGGAAGCCGTAGAGCGAGGCCGAGTCGACCTGCCCGTCCGATACGGCGACGCCCAAGGCGCAGCCGATCTTCTGCGGAAAATCGCCCGGCGTGAGGGAGTGGGCGACGTCCTGGCGCGGGGAATCATTCACGCCGCCAGGGAATGGGGCATGGAGGACCAGGCCGTCCACGTCAAGGGCCTGGAGCCTGCCGGGTACGATCCCCGCGTGCTCAAAGGCATGGGCCTTGCCTACGCCACTTCGCCAAGGGGCGCCTGCCATTTGCGCTCCACCTTTTATAAGGCCGAACTTTCCGGCATGTCCCAACCGGATGAATTGGAGGGCAAGGTTGAGTTGTACATCGACTTTGAAGACAGGCTCACCCTGTTTGACGCCCTGATCCTTTGCCGGTTCTACCGGGATCTTTACCCTTGGGACGCTCTGGGCGAGATCATATCCATCACCTGCGGCCTAAGCCCGGAAAAAACCAACCTGCAGCAAATCGCCCGAAACATTGCAGACATCGTCCGCCGCTTCAACCTCCGGGAAGGCATGGAGCCCGCCGTCCACGAAACCCTGCCAAAAGCCTTTTTCTCCCAGGCGCTCGAGTCCGGCCAAGTGCTTTCCCCGAAATTTTTCCGGGAAATGCTCACGGAGTACTACCGCCTGCGCGGCTGGACCGATTCCGGATTATTACGGGATTCGTCCCTATAGACGGATTCCTCCTTGCAAAAATGAATATTTTATATTAATATTCAAATTAGTCCCCCCTCTTCACGGCCTTAATCCCAATCATCAAGGAGGAATTCCATGGGTTTGATCTACGAAAAAAGAAACAATATCGCTTACCTGACTTTTAACCGGCCCGAGGCCAGAAACGCCATGGACCCGGAGACCATCCTGCAATTGATCGACGCATGGAAGGATTACGCGGAAGACAAGGAAATGCGCTGCGCCATTCTGACCGGGACCGGCGACAAGGTGTTTTGCTCCGGCGCGGACCTGGGCAAGCTGATACCCTTGTTCACGGGCGCCAAGCCTGCGGAGACGGACGCGGAAAAAGCCTGCCAGAGCGATCCCATGATCGTAAACAAAGCCATCCTGCGGGAATACCCCTTGTATAAGCCGGTCATTGCAGCCATCAACGGCCACGCCATCGCCGGCGGCATGGAGGCGCTCTACGCAACGGACATCCGCATCGCCGCCGAAGGGGTCAAATTCGGGCTGCAGGAAGTCAAATGGGCCATCTTTCCGGCCGGAGGGTCGAGCATCCGCCTGCCCCGGCAATTGCCTTACGCCCGGGCCATGGAGATTCTGCTGACCGGGGAATTGATGGAGGCGGAGGAAGCCTTGCGCTTAGGCTTTATCAACAAGATCGTTCCCAGGGAAAAAGTGATGGAAGAGGCGGAAAGATACGCCGGCATCATCTGCAAAAACGGCCCCCTTGCCGTGGAAGCCATCAAGAAATCCGTCATAGAAAACCGCGGCAAGCCGTTGTCCGAAGGCCTGCAGAGGGAGTTGGAGCTGGCCCTGCCCGTGTTTATGAGCAAGGACGCCCAGGAAGGCCCCAAGGCTTTTAAGGAAAAACGCGAGCCCAAGTTTGAGGGGAAGTAAAGCCTACTGCAGCCAGGGCAGGTTTTTGGGATTTTTCCGACCAAAGGGGCAGGCTTTGATGCAAAAGCCGCAAATCCTGGCGCCAATATTGTCCTTGCGGGCGAACTCGGCGGTTTTATCCACGCATTTTTGGAAATCCAGGGCATGGTTCCGGGTGAGATAGCGGTCTTCAGTTTGAACCCCTTTGATGGCGCCGGCCGGGCAGGCGTCCTTGCAGTTGGTGCATTTTCCGCAACGGTTTTTCACGGGGCCGTCCGGTTCCAGGGGGGCGTTAGTCAGCACGGTCACCAGCCTGACCCTGGGGCCGAATTTGGGGGTCACCAAAAGCAGGCTCTTGCCCTGCCAGCCCAAGCCCGCCATGCGCGCAATCGCCTTATGGCTTAGAGCGCCGCGATAATCCTTCCCGTCAATAATCTGGGACGCGGGGATGGGCAGGCTCCGGTGTCCATCCTGCTCCAGGGCGCCCGCCATCTTCAGGGCGATCTGATCCAGGAGCATGTTGGCCGTCTTGTACACGTGATTGTACAAGTCGCTGGGCTTTTCGTGGATAGTTTCGAAAACCATGGACGGAATATGAACGGCCATGGAAAGGGCGCGGGTAAAAGGCGCCAGCAATGAGGCCGGATAGGTCTTTTCGTCCTTGAATGGGGCGAGATCGGCGATCCCGGCCAAATCAGCGCCCAGTTGCGAGGCCGTGTTTTTTATGCGGAGAGTGTATCCATCGGACATGCCAGGCTCCTTGCCATAAGTCTTGGTGATATCTGATCTTAGGATAGAATAGGCCGATGGGCAGGTCAATGAATAGGGAATCAGCTTGCTTTTTGGGCTCTTGGTTTGATCATGTGTTCCAGGACGGGCAAGAGGACGATCATCATGAAGTCCTTGACCCACTGTCTGTACTCCTGATCATCCATGTTCAGGCCCATGATTTCCGCGGGGAAATGCGCAATGCCCAGGCAGTTATACAGGATCATGTACACCCCGAAGGAAAACATCTGGATTTCCTTGTCCGTGGCCCGACGAATTCCCGTGGACTCCCGAAAAGCCTCCTGGGTGGCCAGGTTGAGCTGGGCGAATCGCTCAAAACCGGGAATTTCCTCCAATTGATTCATCTGGGCGATATTCTGCATGAGGCCGTGGAGGGCCGCCGGATTCCTGCCGCAATAATCCAAAGCCCGGTCCGCGAAGATGGAAAGCCCGTCTTCCACTTTCAGGGGAGCGAGGTCCTCCATCCACACATAGGCCTGCGGCAGCAGGTCTTCCATGGTCTGGGCGGCCAGGGCTTCGAAGAGCTCGGCCTTGGACGGAAAATAATGGTGAATCAGGGTGAAGTCAAAGCCGCCTTCCTTGCCGATCATGCGGATGCTCGCCGTATTATAGGGATGGGTGGTGAACACCTTGCGGGCGGCCTCCAGGATTTTTATCCGGGTCTGCTCCCCTTTTTTCAGATTTTCAATCGGTTGGGCGTGCAGCGAGCCGTAAGCTCGGCTGCCCTGGCGGGGCGGGTTAAGCGGCCAGGTCATGGGCTGCTCGTCCCCGGGCTGGGAAAAAACCAGCTTTTTCAGGGAGGGATAAAAAAGGAACATCAGAGCGTCTTTAACCCATTGCTTGTACTCGGGGCTCTTATGCGACATGCCCAGGACCTTGGCGTGATAATGGGGGGCGCCCACACAATTGAATATTACCATGTGAAAACCCAAAATCCACATGGCGATGTCCCGCCGGCACGCATACGGCGACAGCCCCTTGCGAAAAACCTCCTGGATGCCCGCCCAGAACTCCGGAAAAAAATCCAGGCCGGGAAGGTCCGCCACTTTCAGGCCGTGGGCCATGTTCTGCATGACCGTACGCAAGGCGTCCGGATGGTCGAACACGTCCTGCACAATCCGCTCTACGGAGGTGCGGAGGCTTTCGTCCATGCCCATGTCCCAGACGCCTTCCATCCAGGTGGAGCTAAGCTCCATGTATTCATCATAGAGCTCCCTGGTGACCGTCATGAACAGGTCCGCCTTGGAAGGGAAATAATGATGAATCAACGGGTGGTTAAATCCCCCCCTCTTTGGCAATGGCCCGGATGCTGGCGGAGGTGTAGGGCTGGCTTGCGAAAACCTTTCTGGCCGCAGCGATTATCTTACTCCGGGTCTCCTTACCTTTGGTGTAAGAGGCGACTTTTTTCTTTTGAACCTTTTTTGCCATACGTCCCTTTAATATGGACCATACCCTTCTGTCAACGACTAGTGAAATTGTTCACGATCATTGTTTCACGTCCTCGCAACCCGCTGAAAACGGCGGCAGGATTGGAAGAAAGCGGAAGCCCTGAAACGGCGCGGCTTCCCGGAATATTCATAAAATAAAACCCGTTCACAAAAATGAATTGATCTAGTGTGCGACTTTTGCATTAAAGAACGCGCGATCGTTCTATTCCTGTTAAAATCACCACATAAAATTTGACACAATCCGTTTCGGCGCCATTTTTTAGTATTAGTTCGTCCACACTTAATCTTGCATCTAAAGGAGGCCCACCATGAAATTTAACGCTTGGATCATACCCCTGGCCGGGATGCTCATGCTGGCCGGTCCCGGCGGAGCGTCGGCCGGAGACCCTGATATCGACCCTTGCCCCAATTCGCCCAATTGCGTTTCCACCAAAGCGGATTCCAGCGACGCCAAGCATTATATGGCGCCTCTTGATTTTTCGGGCGACGGCGCCCAGGCCATGGAAAAGCTGGCGGCGATTATAAGCGCCATGCCCAGAACAGAAATCGTCGCCAAGACGGACAAATACATCCACGCCGTGTTTTCCTCCAAAATTTTCAAGTTCAAGGACGACGTGGAAATCCTGGTGGATGAAGAAGCCAATCAGATCCACTTCCGCTCCGCCTCCAGGACGGGATACTCGGATTTTGGGATGAACAAAAAGCGCATGGAGGAAATCTGCGCAAAGTTCAAGCAATAAATAACTCCGGCGGCGGTTGATAAAAAAAATCGGCCGCCGCCAAAAAAAAAGCCCCCCTCCCCCAATTGGGGGATGCCCGCAACGCCCCCTTGATCTAAAAAACGGCGCAGTATGAATATCTCACCCCAACCAAGGAGAAAGCGCCATGGATTATGCCTTTATGACAGCCCCCTGCGGCCTGGATTGCTTTAATTGCATCTACTATCTCGCCCACGAAGACGACGCGGCCATGGAGGAAGTGAAAAAAATATCCGAACAATACGGCACGCCCATAGACGTCATGCTTTGCATGGGATGCCGGGCCCATGACGGCAGGATCCCCCTGCATCAGCACCTTTTTGGAGAGGATCACCGGTGCGCTTCCTACGAATGCGTCAAGGGGAAAGAGCTTGAATTCTGCGGCGACTGCGACGATTTTCCCTGCGATTATCTCCATCCCTACGCGGATATGTCCACGGAGCTGCCCCACAATTTCAAGGTTTTCAACCTGTGCCTGATCAAACGCATGGGCGTGGACAAATGGGCCGAAACCAAATCCGCCCAGGTCCGGCATGATTATTTCAATTTGCCCTGGATCCTGGCAAAAAGGGATGAGGCATAAAGTTGATAAGCCGGGCATGCCGACGGTTTTTTGTTAATCCGGCGGCATGCTTGGCATGACTTAGAAAGACCTCCTTGGCTTTTCTTTAATCTTCCCAGGCTTGGGGCCATCGGTTGTTGGGTTTCGCGAAATGAAAATCAATCCTGGCCAACTCCATGGATAGACATCTCGCGCAAACTTCTGGAAGCGCTTTCCAGCGCTCTACCCAACCTACGCCTCTACTTATAACACATTGAATATATAATATATTTATTTGAGCTAAAGCAGTAATGAGTTGTAGGTTGGGTAGAGCATAGGAAAGAGTGAAATTTGACGACAATATTGGTCGGTTGACGATGCCATTTTAAAGCAAAAACTTGACATGCGAAACCCAACAAAACCAGCCCCGGCTGACGTTCACTCAAGGATTTCGTCATTAAAGGCATAGTCTTTCGGATGTCTTCCCCAAGACACTGGGTATATCCCTTGACGCACAAAACGGTGAAAACTTGAGTACGCCCATTCAGCCGGGCGCTCCGCATGCCCGTGCTTTACCGGATTGAAATGAATGTATTCAACGTGCTTCCTATAATCATGGGCGTCCCGTATGGTGTGCTCCCAAAATCTACGCTGCCAGACGGTTTGCTCCTGTTTGCGAGCCCTGGCGGCGCTGGGTTGAGGCAAGGCATCCCGGTTACATTCCCGTGTAAATTGGGATTTGATCATCCTCCAGCGCATGGAATAATTCCGGTCTCCGCTCGGAAGAGTCCATATACAGTGCAGATGGTCCGGGAGCAAAACAAACGCATCAATGGAAAAAGGATGTTTTTCCATCACCTGCCGGAAGGCCTCACGTAATAGCCGGCAGTTTTCAGGAGCACAGAAAAAAGGGGCGCGCTGGTATGTGACCACCGTAAAAAAATAGGTTCCACCCCCCATTTTCACGCGTCGATAGCGCATGGCATTCCCCCAAGGCTTCTACTTTTAAACCATTGAGATATATATCATTTTAAAATACTAATGGTCGAACAATGCGATGTCAATAAAGAGGTGCTGGGTTGCCCCCAAACTACTGCGGTTGTGGCCCCCAAAAAGCCTTTATCAAATGCCCTCTGGACAAACAACTATTTTCATTTTAACCCTCATAATATTATGATAAACAAAATCTAATCCAGGTTTATTTTGACCTTTCCGAACTAGGAGTTCATTGTGCCTGACCGCAAAAAATCCAGTTCATGCTCGCCAACTTTTGTTCGATGGATGGACATTGTTCTGCTGACTCTCATCGGTACAGCAATAAGCATATGTTTCAGCAGCCTGTTATTTAAAATGGTCGGCTGGATATGCCATATACTCGATAACGGATTTGTTAGCCCATGGTCCATGGTCCTATGGAGCTTCTTATTAGGCCTTCTTCTGTTTTTTGTCATTGCGCCAATCGGAGGTTTTAATCATTGTAAGGCCACGTCTTCATCCTTAAAATACCCGCCTGCTTGGTTTGCCGGTATTTGTGGAACAGTTCTGTATTATATCGCCACAAGCACGTATTTCATTCATATGGACGTTGGCAAGGTGGGATTTTCCATTGTGCAAGCCATAATATGGCCTCTTTTGGGGCTTATTATAGCTGTGCTCGTTTCAGTGCTGATTTTCTATATCGCCCGGTCCCTTTCCCGCCCAAGCGGCTTTATGGAAAGCAACGATTAGGATGACATATCGGAATCAAACAAAACGCCTCCCGATAATCTTCAACAATTTCCTAAATGGATCAAAGAGGAAAAGCCCGTTGAGAAAAGAGATGACGACCTGATTGACAATAAAATTTTCGCCGATCGAATTGCGGAGCAACTACAAAAAGAAAAAATGAAGACCGTCTCCCTGGTTGGGCCTTATGGGTGCGGCAAGACCAGTATTCTAAATATGGTTGAAAACATACTCTGCAGGCAGCAGGCTTCTCGCCGCAAGTCACCAGAATACCTTGTCTGCTGGGCGCGGGAATGGGGCGTGGTGGAAGGAACCGCCGCGGAAAACATTCTGAAGCATGTAATCCGAAAATTATCTCATGAAGTGGACTGCACAGGCATTATCCGGCTCCCCGAGAATTATAGAAAAGCCCTGGATGGAAGCGGCCAATCCGTCCTTAAGGCGCTCTCAGGATTTCTTTCCGGCTCTCAAGATCCCTGCAAAGTGCTTGGAAAAATTGACTCTATCCTGCAGGCCATCAATAAAAGACTGGTCATTTTTGTGGAAGACATCGACCGCAACCCAAATCCTGAAAACATGATGAAGCAAGTGGCGTCCTTGCTTGACCGCTTAAAAGACTTGAATAGGGTTTCTTTTGTGATTGCCGCAGGGGAATCCTTTAAAGAGTCCAGCGAACTATTGAGGGTTGGAGAGCATCGGGAGGTAATTCCCCAGGTGCTGGAAAAACGGGAGTTTGTTAAATTGATAAACGACTTCCAGGGCTGTTGCGTGGATTCTGCAATGAGAAAAACTAACAATGAAATTCTGGGGCTTGATTTGTGTGAAGACAGACTTGGGTGCGAAGCCATTTTGAACGCAGAATCCATGCATCCCAAATCGGCCGAAGAAGCACTACTCATGGAACCCATTGAGGCTCTCCACATCCTGGCAAGCAGTTCCATACGTTCCATCAAAGCCGCCTTGCGGAGGGCCTGGACAGCATGGGAAACATTGCGAGGTGAAATTGACCTGGACGACTTGATAGTGGCTTGCTTTCTCCGTGAAGAGGCATTTTCCGTTTTTGCTTTCATAAATTCACATATTGAAATGGTAAAACATTCAAATGAAATATTGTCCGATTCAGGGACTTCTGTTGACGTTGTCCTGAATCACAACAATTCTGAATCAAGCGCGGAGGGTGATAAAATAGAATTTCTTTCCCAAAAAATCAATGCTGTCACCAGTGATTTGGGAGCAAGGCAAAATGCCGTAAACACCCTGCTGGTTTTTCTATTTCCGGGGTTGAATGAGAATGCGAATTCTCATGTTCCTCAAGGACTCGGAGTCAATAACGAATACGCTCCAAACTACTGGAACAGACTGGTCAGAGAACAGGTATCTGAAAAAGTGACGGACCAGGATATCATGCGAGAAATAGCCGCCTGGAAGGAAACGGAGGTAAACAAACTAATAGAAATAATTGTCGACGGAAAAATAATCGGCATTGACGAAAATGTTTATGGCGAGGCTGTGAGCAGATTTTTTGATTTGATCGGAGACGAAACTCATTACCGCCTTCTCGTGATTGATTGCCTGCGATATGTGATAAATTATCAAAAGTCTGTTCCTGGAGGAATGAATCCACCTTGTATTAAGGACTTGGATTATTATCGTGCCTTTAATCGCGACAAGTTGGATGATGACCCTGATTCCGGCACATTATATGATTTGGTTTCAGAACTCATAGTTGAAGCCTTTGACAGACATTTGCCGATGGCGGCTTGTTTGTTGAGAATAGTCACGGGAGAAGATTCTTACACCCCTGTTCCTGGATGGGAATACACCGAAACCCGGGCAAAAAAGGTTAGGCAAGCCTTCCAGGATGCCTATTCCAGCGAACATTCGTCATTTTTAAATGCTATAAAGATAGGGGACCATAGTGCCTTGTACAAGACAATGAATCGGCTTTGCGACCCGCCTGGTTTATTATGGCAAGCGAAGATAAATAACTAAAGTTTCGCAGATGCTATAGACATCTGGTCAATTATTGTTTTTTCAATAATGTCAAGGATGTAATTCATGACGTCAGGCTCAATTCCGTAACAAAGAACCTGCCTTGATCCCAAAAGCAATTCCTTGACCTTTTCCCATAAAGACTGGGCGACAACCAATACATTCTGATCATCGGACAATTCCCTGAAAAGCGGCCCCACTGGGCCGCTCATTTGTCGTTTGCCCAAAATGTACACGAGCAGAAGATAACGGATCATGACCAGAGAATGACAAGCGATCAATGCATCAAAATTATTGCTCTGCTCCTTCGCCATGTACAGCA